>NZ_JBJDXL010000352.1:0-3350 GCF_051866655.1 Intestinibacter sp. | reverse complement strand
ATTATCAAAAAATGATAAAGTAGGCATAATATCTATAAATAATGGATGGGCTAAGATTAAATACAACGGTTCATACGGATATGTTTCTAATAAATATTTATCAGAAAACAAAGTAGAAGAATCTAGCTCTAATACATCTACTAAAAGCCAAAAAATAGCAACAATAATAAGCACTGCAAAATCTAAATTAGGCTGCAAATATGTAAGAGGTTCTGAAGGTCCTAGCACTTTTGACTGTACAGGTCTTACTTATTACTTATACAAACAAGTAGGTATAACTATACCAAGAGGAACTGCTGATCAAAAGAATGTTGGTACTTATGTTTCTAAAAGCAATTTACAACCTGGAGATTTAGTATTCTTAGATACTAAAGGTAATGATGGAATCATAGATCACGCATCTATATACATAGGAAACAACACTATAATCCATGCCAATTCTGTTGCAGGAAAGGTATGTACAGCTGACCTTACTACAAATTACTATAAAAATGCTTACGTTTCTGCAAGAAGAGTATTAGATTAATAATCGAATATCAGAGACCGATATAAAATGTCGGTCTCTTTTTAATTTACAAAAACACAGATTAAATATATGAAAGTATACTTATCTTAGTTTCTTCATTTAAAGTAGTAAATCTAGATAAATTCTCACTTTCAGAATTAGTTAAAAACTGCATATAAAGTATGAGTTCTTTGATATCCTCACTCTCTGGTGTATTGTAATATGAAAAGTACAAATTTTTTAGATATTTTAAATAGCATTTATTTATCCTCAAATGTACATAGCCCTTTTCTTCCTTCTCTAACGCACGGCCGAGTAATTGCTGTAATCGTCTATACGCATACTCATATTCTTTATTTATAAATAAATCTAAAAAGCCCTCATCTATAGCCCTTTTAATATTGATTATTTTATCTTTAGTAAAAATCAAATTAAGATAATAATTATTTCGGCTGTACTTATATTGATAAAAATCAACTATACTTGCCATATAAACACTCCTTACCTATAATTTTCTTATTTACTATTATTTTCAAATTATATGAATTTAATACATAAAATATATTTATTTTTTAAAATTTTTTCATGAAAAAAGACTGGATTTCTCCAGCCTATTTTTCGAATCATTATAATACTCTTTTAGCTCTTACAAATGCATTGTTGTAGTAATTAGAAAAATCAGATATAACTACCTTCTCTTTAGATGAAGACGAGTGTATAAATTGATTAGAGCCTATATATATCCCAACATGAGATACATTGCCGTCATTTTCTCCACTTGTATCGAAAAACACTAGATCTCCAACCTTTAAATTACTCTTGCTTACAGTAGTACCGTAGTTACTCTGCTCTTTAGATGTTCTCGGTAAGCTTATATTCGCCGAATTTTTAAATACATAATATGTAAATCCAGAACAATCAAAGCTATTTGGTCCTTCAGCACCCCACACATAAGGCTTACCTAACTGTGCCTTTGCAAAAGATATTAATTTATCAACTTTTGCTGAAGAATCACTAGTATTAGATGAATCAGTCGATGATGAAGATCCCTTCGTATCACTTAAATATTTAGATGATACATATCCTACTGTTGAACCTACCTGTATTTTAGACCAGCCACCATTCGTAGATATAACTTCAACCTGTGTATCTCTAGGTATAGATTTTATTATTGAATAATCTGTTCCTGGACCTTTTCTAACGTTTAATGATGAACAATTGACGTATTTCTTTACAGTCGATGTAGAACTTTCGCTTAAATACTTGCTGTATACATATCCTGTAGTAGTTCCTACCTTTATCTTAGACCAGCTTCCAACTACAGCAATTTCCTCTACTTGAGTTCCATTAGGTATTGTCTTTATTATGCTGTAATTTGTTCCTGCTCCACTTCTTACATTTAATGCTGAGCAATTTACGTATTTTGTTTTTGTCTCTATTTCTGAAATATATTTAGAATAAATATAGCCTGTTTGATTGTTGTATTTTGCCTTTGTCCATGAATTCGATGTACTTATGTACTCCACCTTGTCGCCTTTATTGAGCTTAGCTAAAGACTCATAGCTCGTAGATGGTCCTTTTCTAAAGTTTACAGAGTTTCCATTTACAACTCGGTATTCAATTGTGTTTGCATATGCTATTTGATTTTGATTTGTTAAAAAGCTACTCACTGGCAACAATGCTGCCGAAACTAATACAGTAGCTATAATATTTTTGTTAATAAAATTCATATTTTTCAAATGTAATATCGTTTAATATTATTAGATATTACAAATCCTCAACTCCTCTCCAATATTATAATTTTTTTTAAATTTAATTTTATTCACTCAAGATATTATTATAACTTTTATATTTTGTCCACCAAAATGGCTAAATAACTTTATTTACCATGTATATTTTCCATTTTTTTGTTTAGACTTTAGTAAAGTATTTTTTACGCGTAAAACAATTTATCCTAATCAAAAAACAATAAATCTTTATCGAAAAACAATAAATTCATATTGTTTTTTAGTAAGTAAGGTGATATTATATATATTAATAAATTATATTTTAAAAGGAGAAATTAAAAATGAAAAAACTTTTAACTTTAATACCATTTTGCTTATTTGCTATATGCCTTATAGCATATAGCATTATCGGCTCTAGAGTATTAGCCGATGGAACTTTAGATGAACCATTTTTCTTAATTCCAATCGCTTGGTTGTTCTTTCTTATAGGAATTCTTATGGTCGTAGTCCAATTAATTTTATGTTTAAAAAACAAGTTTTCTCCAAAGACATTTTAACATACAAATAGAGCTATTATATGAGTTTTTAGACTCGCATAATAGCTCTATATTTTTCTATTTCTTTCCTGTACTTCCTATTCCGCCTCTGTCTTCAGCTTCCATCTCTTCGACTTCTTTGAAAACTAGAGTAGGTTGATTTTTTTCTATTCTAAATTGACATATTCTATCGTTAAATTCTATCTTAGTATCTCTAAGTGCATATGCTGGCATATACCACCAATCATTAGGTCCGCAGTAAGAGTTGTCTACTATACCGCAGTGGTTAGTTTGGATTATACCGAAGTTTTTAAAAGTACTACTTCTAGGTACTATATGAGCTTCGTATCCTTTTGGCAGCTGCATAGCCACACCTAATGGTATTAACTTGAATTCTCCAGCCTTTAATTCAACATCCTCGGCAGCTCTTAGGTCTATCCAGTCTGACTTTCCATCTATATATTCCAATCTCTTTATCTGATCGTTAAGATATTTTATTTTGATTTCTTCCATGCTATCTCTCCTTTTATTTTGACTAAATAATATTATAAATAAATTCAAAGTCCACTTCAAGGCATAAAA
>NZ_JBJDXL010000351.1:0-3357 GCF_051866655.1 Intestinibacter sp. | reverse complement strand
ATTGCATCCATGCTAAATTTAGGCAATCTAAAACTAGGAATTGCAAACCACCTAGCCCCGCTAGCTGCTGTTGTATCCACTAGATTAAGTGTAAAGCTCACTACTAGCCCTATAAAAACTGCTATTATTACACCAAATTGCTTTATACTACCCTTTGCAAATTGATTTATACATATAGCTATAGCTAAAGTAAGTATTGCAACTGGTAGATATGTCATAGCCATATTAATTGCTGAAGGAATTAAATTTAAACCTATAACTGCTATCATCGCCCCTGTAACTTGAGGTGGAAAATATCTTTTTACCTTTTCTACACCTATAAGCTTTATTACTAGAGACATCACTAAATATAAAAATCCTGCTACTATAACTCCTCCTTGAGCATAAGCCAAATCTCCATTAAAAGCCTCTGAAACCTGATTTATTACTCCTATAAATGCAAAACTTGAACCTAAAAATACTGGTACCTTCCAATCTGAACAAAAATGGAATATTAATGTTCCTACTCCTGCACAAAAGATTGCCACCGATGGATCAAATCCAGTCAATAAAGGAACTAATACAGTCGCTCCAAACATGGCAAGCAAATGTTGAAGTGATAAAGCCGCTTTTTTCATAAATGACCTCCTAATTTTATTTTGTAGAAATCCATTTCTACTCTTTTATTTTCACAGAATCCTCTCCATCTATTTCCAAAAGTTCAACAGAGATTATCTCCTGCTTTGACGTTGGTACATTTTTGCCTACATAATCTGCCCTTATAGGAAGCTCTCTATGACCTCTATCAACTAATACAGCTAATTGTATAGCCTTTGGTCTTCCTATATCCATAAGTGCATTTAAAGCTGATCTAACTGTTCTGCCTGTATATAAAACATCGTCCACTAAAACTACAGTTTTTTCATTTATATCAAATTTTATATTTGTTCCATTTATTATTGGATCTGATTGAATTTTTTTTAGGTCATCTCTATATGAGGTAATGTCCATTTCTCCTGTGATTACTTTTTTACCTTCGATTTTTTCTATTCTATTTGCTATTCTATTTGCTATAGGTATTCCTCTAGTCTTTATTCCTATTAAAATGACGTCTTCTATACCCTTGTTTTTTTCTATTATTTCATGGCTTATTCTAGTAATAGCTCTAGCTATTGCTTTTTCGTCCATTAATTTTGCCTTTTCTATCATTTTGCCCTCCTACTAAAAAAACTTCCCATCACAAGACAGGAAGTTTATACTTTATATACACAACAAAAAAGTATATCTATCCTTATGATATCTCTGTATCAATTAAAGGTATATCTATATTTTTTATGATTCTCTTCAATTTTCAATTATTTGTCAAATATTATTTTTTTCTTTAAATACAATTATATATTTTTAGTATTTTTATTTCAACACTTATTTTAATTTACCAAGTATTTCCAAAAAATATGAAGGCAATTCTGAGTTAAATTCTACATATTGTTTAGTTGTAGGGTGTATAAATCCCAGCTTTCTCGCATGTAATGTCTGCCCTGTGCATTTTATTTTAGAATTTTTAGGTCCATATACAGGATCCCCTAAAAGCGGATGACCAATGCTTGCTGCATGAACTCTTATTTGATGGGTTCTACCTGTCTCTAATGTCGCCTTCATATGAGTAAAATTATCATATCGCTTTATAACCTCGAAATGAGTTACAGCTCTCTTTCCATCCTTCACAATTGCCATTTTCAATCTGTCCTTTGGATTTCGTCCTATTGGCTTGTCTACTGTGATTTTTTCTTCTTTTACTACTCCATGGCATACAAATTCGTATTCTCTAGTTATCGAGTGGTCTTTTAATTGCTCTGCCAAAAAGTTATGTGCATTGTTGTTTTTAGCTATCATTAAAATCCCAGAAGTATCCTTGTCTATTCTATGTACTATACCTGGTCTTATTACTCCGTTTATTGAAGATAGATTGTCCTTGCAATGGTATAGTATTGCGTTTACTAGTGTGTTTTCGTAGTTACCAGGTGCAGGATGTACTACCATATTCTGTGGTTTATTTACTATTAGTAAATCATCGTCCTCGTATACTATATCTATAGGTATATTCTGTGGCTTTATTTCTAAAAGCTTAGGAGCCGGTATTTCTATAACTATATGATCATCTTCTTTGACTAGATATTTAGGCTTTTCTATTTTTCCATTTACATTTACCTTTTTATCCTTTATTATCTTTTGGATATAGCTTCTAGACATGTCCCCTAGCTGTGATGATAGATATACATCTAGTCTATCTCCCTCTTCTTCTCCTAAAACTAAAAATTCTCTTATTTCATCTTGATTTATATTTTTATCCATATTTCTCGTTTCTCTTTCTCAATCCTATTTATATTTTTAATTTTTTTGCTTATTATCGCTAATTATAACATATACACATAATAAAAATGTACCTACTACAATAAAGCAGTCTGCCAAATTAAAAACGTAATTCCATATAAAAACAAAATCAAAATAATCTACAACATAATCTAGCCTGATTCTGTCTATTAAATTACCCAATGCCCCTGCTATAATAAGTACAACTGAAAGCTTACCTAATTTTGAAGATATTTTATTTGAATGTAAAAAATAAAGTCCTATTATAGATGCTACCAAGGCTACGACTATAAACGCCCATTGGTTATTTTGAAATAGCCCAAATGCTGCTCCCCTATTTTCCACATAAGTTAGATTAAAAACGTCGTTTATTACACTAATACTTCCTTTATACTGTAAATCGTTTAGAGCCCATGCTTTTATAATTTGATCAAATGCGATCAAAAGTGCTATTGCTAATTCGTACATTTTTTCCTCCTAAAAAAGTATTTTCCTACATTATACCTAAAAAACACCTTTTATAAAAGAGATGCGGAAATTTAATCTCGTTTTAGTTTTATTTTTTTAGATGCTCCATAAGCTCTGAAATAGTTACAAATTTATAGCCCTTTTCCTTTAGCTTTGGAATGACTATCTCTAGAGCTTGTATTGTCTGAGATTTATTATTTCTGACTGTATTGTAATCGTGTAGTATTATTATATTTCCATTTTCAACCTTGCTCTCTATTGTATTTACCATGTTGTTTACTCCTGGATTAGACCAGTCTCTTACATCTATATTAGACCATAGAACTATATTCATATTTTTTTCTTTTACTATTTTGCATAAATCTCTGCTCAAAGCTCTATAAGGAGGTCTAAAAAGTGTAGGATATTCTCCAGTCACATCTTTTATGACCTCTTGAGTATTTGTAATTTCTTCTTCTATTTCTTCATATGTCTTTTTAGATGCATTGATATGAGTAAATGTATGATTTCCTATTTCATGCCCCTCTTCTTTTTCTCTTT
>NZ_JBJDXL010000350.1:0-3360 GCF_051866655.1 Intestinibacter sp. | reverse complement strand
GGTCTTTATGAAAGTAAGCTCATTAGGAGTAAGTTTATACTTGCTAAGTATAGATATTTCTTCTTCTAAATTTAATGTTAAGTTTTTCAAGCAGTTCGAGATTAATAAAAATAATTAAACTAATCTGAAACTGCAATTATTTATCACTCTCTCGAGGTGGATTTAATTACATGTGGTTCTAAGAACTCCGCGTATAACTTAATTAGCTTTGTCATTTTATTTCTACGTTGATTTTATGTTCCTTAAATTCTTACTGTTTGTTATTCATAGTAACTAGTCAAGAACTAGGAGTTCTGATATTTTTAATATCTAAACGTAAAATCTTTAATACGCTTCACATAAGGTTTTGGCTCTCTTCCTTCCAGAACCTCATTAAGTCCATCTTCATCAATAGTAACTACGCTAGTAGAGTTATTGGACTTTTTAAACCACTCTGTTTCTACAGTCTGGTCTATCACTAGGGTAAATATTTCCGCTTTTTTGTCTCCTTCTTTTCTAACTACTCTTCCAATTCTCTGAACCTTTCTTATCTTCGAAGAATCTAGTCCAAGTATAATAGCTACTGATAATCCAGGAACATCCAGTCCTTCGTCTGCTTTACGCACAGTATGAAGAATTCCGGAACTCTCCTTACTAAATTCTTCAATGGTAGTTCTTCCCTTCTTCTTGCTATCCCGTCCAGAGAAAACTTTTCCCCCCATACCAATGGATTCAGCCATCTTTACGTTGTTAGAGAAAGTTATTATTTTGGAATTTGGTCTAGCCTCTATAATTCGTCTAGCTATTTCCAGTTTTTTCGGATGGTTATTGATGAACTCTTTACGAGCTTGAATCGTTCTCATAAACTGAGTAGCATGATAAGTAATTTGCCTAAAGACGGATTTCCTCTGTTCATCTGTTCCATTTGGGCACATCTCATCTCGGAGTTGAGACCTATATACAAACCCATTAGAACCTAAGCAATTCATTACCCTATCCCAGTCAAAATTGAAAAATTCAAAGTGCTCAGTAAATTCTCTATTCATATTCTTATAGACATCAATATCGTCTACATCAAGAATTACTTGGTATTCCTTATAATCTGAGACCCAACCATTCGCCTGAGATTCTACTAAGGTAATCTCATCAATTACCGGACAATACTTAGCTAGAAGAGCGTGTTTACCATCAAGTCTTTCAAAGGTAGCAGTTAATCCAAGGATATACCTATACTGTATTTTCTCGAACACAAGTCTAAGTGTATCAGCAGCACACCTATGGATTTCATCTAGGATAAGTATATCGCATTTATAGTTAGCTTTAATTGCGGAATTTATCACGAAAACTTCGCAATTTAACGACAAACCGTTGCAGTCAATAATACCACACCACTGCTCTCTTAAGGCTGTAGTTGGTACTACGACTACAACGTGCATTTCAGGATACTTCTTCAAAACTGTTTTTATACAGTTTAATCCTACTCTAGTTTTTCCAAATCCTGTGGAGGCAACTATGGTGCCTTTACATTTATTTTTAATCCATCGAACTCTACACTGTTCCTGTCGTTCATCCCTAGTTATTGTTTTAAACAAATTCTCTTGCATAGTCTATGAGTATACAAAGTAATGCTGCGTAGTTATCTGCATTAGCAATGCATAGATTCATGCAATTAGGGATAAGCTCTAGATACAGCCTCTCTATCATTCTAGAGTGATTCCTTTTGATTCAGCAACCATCCTAAGCTGCCTCATCCTTTCTTCCCACTGCTCGATGTGGAACATCACCTCATTCTCAAGCTTAAATAATACCTTATTGCGGAGAACTGTTAATTGGTCAGTGGTTAATTCAGAATACTTCTTAGGCTTCAGGTTCACCATTGCTCTAAGCTCATTAAAGCTAAGTCCTGCTGGCTTAACTGTTAACCTTACAGTATTCTTTATATTGAGACGCTCCTTGATTACTTCAAGTTTGCTTCTGGTATTTCCATCTTTATCTTTCTCATCAAACTCTTTCATTTCAGCTGGAGTAAGATATACTCCCATATTTAGAATAAAGCTGAAGGTAATATGCTTGTTGTCAAACCAACCTAGCTGATCTAGACCTCCGTCCAGAACTTCCTCAATAGAAATTCTCTCGAACTCTCTAGGAAGACCTCCAGTACAAGATGCAATAGATATATTCTCTAATTCGTTTGATGGGAAATCCTTCTTATGTGCATTCATATACGCGCGCAAATCCTGAATATATAGATGTCTAGGATAAGGCTTATTATCTGCACATATCGTACCCTGTTCTAGCTTACGGAGGAACAACTCCACATTGCACTTTCTACGTTGCTCGTCTATGATCTGTAACAATACATATCTTCCAGGATTAATTTTATCTGTACTATGTAACATAGACTCACAGTGGCTATAGAAGGTCTTTAACTGTTCAGGTGTAGCATCCACCAAACGTATTTCCTCCTGAGTTCCATCTGCTTTTCTAGCAAGTTTCCATACAAATGACTTAATGTCGTTATTTTTAGCCTCTATAGCTTCCGTAAGTTTTTCTCTCATTACGTTCATAAAATGTCTTTCTTCATATTGATAAAATTTTAAAATTGATCTTACATTACATATTCATAGTTTTTAGATCTAGGTTTATGTATAAACTTAATAAATTGAACTCCATTATAGGCATACGGAATCATTTTATTTCCATCAAACCAAGTGTCCACCCCTGCCTTAACTTCTATGAAATTTAAATACCCAACTTCATCTAGTTCTATATTTCTATGATTCCAGTTGGGGTATCTAGTACACATAATATACCTAGAATCCTTAGCTACGTCTACATCTAAACACTCAAATACATAGGTAATATAACCAAGTACATCCTTCTCCTTAGCTACTAGCTTTGCTAGAACTGTTGTTCCCAAGTTCCTCGTAGTAGACACATCCATATGCTGCAAAATTAGATGAGCATTTCTTAATCTCTGAGAAGCAGGGATATTTCTTACACGAGTCGCATGACCTATTTGGGAACTTCAGCTTAACTCCAAACTTATCTTTCTCCAAAGAGCTTACTTTAATAAAAGCCATAGAAGTAATCCAGAACTTATTGTTATCCCTCCTATCTTTAGAGTCAAGATAGTCCTGTCTTTTCGTTTTATCTCCTTATTAAGGGAAGCGATTTCAGAACTAAAAGACTCTGTTAGTAACTTATACTTATCTATTTCTACCTTACGTATAGAGTCAGATCTTAGTAATAAGTCATTATTCAGCTTATAGTTATTTAACTGCTGATGCAGGAGGGAATTAGTTTTAAGGAGTGCTTCA
The DNA here is from genome assembly GCF_051866655.1 of Intestinibacter sp. Taxonomy (GTDB): domain Bacteria; phylum Bacillota; class Clostridia; order Peptostreptococcales; family Peptostreptococcaceae; genus Intestinibacter. Next base: position 61 of record NZ_JBJDXL010000350.1, on the reverse strand, counting down.
TGCTCTAAGAAAATTAGATTAGTTCTCTTAAGCTGATCAGAAGTTATTAATACTGTCGAGT
>NZ_JBJDXL010000349.1:0-15325 GCF_051866655.1 Intestinibacter sp. | reverse complement strand
GTCCTGGGTTTTCTCTATTAATCGGTATTATTTCCAATTTATTTAATACAAGTGATAATAATTTATTTTTGAATAATTCCTCTTTTCCTATAGCTGTCATCTTTCTAGTTTTATTTACAGCACATGCAACAAATATAGGGTCGAAATTAGACTTGTGGTTTGCTGCAATAATTGTGTTTCCCTCAGTAGGTATGTTTTTTATACCTATTACTTCAAATTTAAAAAAAGTTTTTGTAAACGCTCTAAAGAGCTTAAGTACAAAATTGTAAAAAGTCAAATTTAATCTCTCCTTTAATCTATTTAATTTTTTCTAAAACAGCTTCTACAACTTGATCTATGCTTTTGCCTGTTGTATCTATTTCTATAGCATCCTCTGCCTTTACTAGAGGTGCAAATTCTCTGTTTGAATCTATTTCATCTCTTCTTATTATGTCCTTTATTATATCTTCTAAAGTCCCTTCATATCCTTTTTCCTTTAATTCTATGTAGCGTCTTTTTCCTCTTTCTTCAGGAGTAGCTACTAGATAGAATTTGTAGTCTGCATTAGGAAATACGTAAGAGCCTATATCTCTACCATCTAGTATTACTGCGTTGTCTTTTCCTATTTCTCTCTGTAGATCTACCATTAAATATCTTACTTCTTTTATTTTTGCTACATCAGATACATTTTTGCTTACATTTAAAGTTCTTATTTCGTCGTTTACTATTTTTGAGTCTAAATATATGTTGTTGTCTCTAAAGTCGATTGATGTAGCCTTTGCCATTTCAACTACTGCCTTTTCGTCCTTTACATCTACATCGTTTTGTAAGCATTTTAAAGTTACTGCTCTGTACATAGCTCCTGTGTCTATGTAGTTTATATTTAATTTTTTAGCTATTATCTTAGCTATTGTACTTTTGCCTGCTCCTGCAGGTCCGTCTACTGCTATTATTATATTTTTCATCTGTTATCTCCTATTTTAAAAATTTACTCTAAACTAAGTCCTGCTAAATAACCTGTAGAAAATGCTATTTGCAAATTGTAGCCTCCTGTTTCAGCATCTAAATCTAGTAGCTCTCCTGTTATAAATAAACCTGCTATCTTTTTAGATTCCAGGGTAGAAGCATCTACCTCTTTAGTGCTGACCCCACCAGAGGTTACCATTGCAGCCTTAAATCCCATAGATGATATTATTGTTAGCTTCATATTTTTTATATTTTCAATTACTGCATTTTCGTTTTCCTTAGTAAGTGAATTTCCCTTGATGTCGCTTAAATTTAATATGCTCAGAAGCTCCTTTATAAAATTCTCTGGAAGTATTGTCTTTAGGCTATTTGCTATATTTTTATTTGGATTATTTCTTATTAAGCTGACTATCTCATCCTTTGATGTATTTGGTAAAAAGTCTATAAATATCTCTACATGTTCTCCTGCCAGCTGTGTATTTATATAAGAATCTATTATCAGTACAACTGGTCCACTTATGCCAAAGTGGGTAAATATCATATCTCCTGTTTTGGAGATTTTTTTCTTTTTAATTTTAGTAGATATATTTACACCGCTCATAGATATACCTTGAAGGTTTTTGACCCAAGCTTCCTTTGTCTTTAATGGACATAGAGCTGGTAGTGTTTTAGTTATAGTATGTCCGTATTTTTGTAAAATCTCGTACATATTTCCATCAGAGCCTGTATGAGCATAACTTTTACCACCAGTAGATAGTATTACTCTGTCTGCATATATATTTTCGCTGTCATTTAATACGACACCTTTTACAGTATCGCCTTCGATTATTAAGTCTGTCACTCTTTTATTATACAATACTTTTACTTTTTTTCTAGATAAGTCCTCTTCAAAGCCTCTTATAAGATCAAGCGCTTTGTCGTTTTTAGTGTATATTTTAGAGTCGTGCTCTTCTTCTATTTTATACTCTACATTTATACTATCTAAGTAGCTTAGCAAATCCTCGTTTGTAAATGAGTAAAAGCTGCTGTATAGAAATTTACTGTTGTTTACAACCTTATCGAAAAAATCTTCTATATATCTGTTGTTAGTAATATTACATCTTCCGCCACCAGTAAGTCTTAGCTTTTTGCCTAGGGCTTCATTTCTCTCGATTAATATTACCTGGTGATTGTTATTTGCAGCGCTTATTGCCGCCATTATTCCAGAAGGTCCGCCTCCTACAACTATTACTTTAGCCATTATATCCTACTCCAATGCACTATTTTCTAATTTTTCTTCTTTTATAATATGTGTAGTATCGTTCATTTTCATAACTACAGGGCCATAATCTCTAAGCTCTACTATGTTTAAAGCTGTATTTCCTTGGTTTAATCTGTAGATATTTTCAACTGGTGAATTTAAAAATGATAAAAGCATAATTCTAGCACATAGTGAGTGAGTTACTAATACTATGTGTTTTCCATCGTATTTTTCATTTATTTCCTTTATAAATGCATCAGTTCTCTCTTTTATTTGGTCTAGAGTTTCACCTTGAGGAATTCTAGCTAAATGAGGTTCGTTTCTCCATTGACGATATAAAGCAGGGTCTTCCTCCATGATGTCTTTTATAAGTCTACCTTCCCAAGTTCCAAAGTTCATTTCTCTTAGAGCCTCAGTTTTTTCGACTTCTATGTTTAATTTATTTCCTATAATTTCAGCAGTTTGATAAGCTCTTCCTAAGTCGCTGCTGTAGATATAGTCTATTGGATATTTTGTCATGCTGTTTGCTAAAAGCTCAGCTTGTTCTACTCCTTTAGCTGTTAAATCTGAATTACCATGGCCTTGAGTTTTGCCTAGGATATTCCATTCAGTTTGGCCATGTCTAACTATATATAATGTATTTGTCAAAAATTTCCACTCCTTTATTATTTCTTCTCAAATTTTAATTATATCATAAAAACGCGAAAAAAAACTATCTCACTATAAGTTTAATGAGATAGTTTTTAATTTAACTCCATTTATTGCTAGAAATTCGTCTATTTCTTATTCTCTTAGAAACTGATTTACTCAAAAGTGTGTAAATAACAGAGCTTAGAGGAATAAAAAGTATCATTCCCACAATACCCATTAGCTTAGATCCTATAGTTATCACGACTATTACCCATATAGGTGGAAGTCCGATGGATTTACCGACAACTCTAGGATATATTAAATTACCTTCGATTTGTTGAAGTACTGCAAATAAAATTGCAAATACTACTACCTTTATAGGTTCCACCATAACTATAAGTATGGAAGCTATTATAAAAGCTATACAAAGTCCAAATATTGGAACTAATGCCATGATAGCTATCATCACACTTATTAATAGTGCATAAGGAATTCGAAGTATTACCATACATATAAAAAACATACATCCAAGTATTAGGCATTCTATACATTGGAATGTGAAGAAATTAGTAAATGTCTTGTGTGTAAGCTTTCCCACTTCTATCATTTTGTCTACTATATTTTCTGGTAAAAATGCGTATAGTAATTTTTTAAGCTGTATGCTGAGCTTTTCCTTTGATATAAGTATATAAGCTGCGAATATGAAGCTTATCACTACACTTACAATACCCGAAACAACACCTGATACTACTCCAAAAGTAGATGTAAATAAGCTACCAAATGAATCCTTGACAAAATTTAAAGCCTTATTGCTCAAGCTTTGCCAATCTATTTCAGCAGTAGTAATAGAGTCTTGAATTAATTTCCAATTTATATTTGTCTTTTCAACTAGCGCATGTAAATTATCTATTGCACCAGGTATAGTATCTACAATATTGCTGACTGTTTCTACTAGCTTTGGTCCAACTAAAAAGATTAAAGCTAAAATTACTAATATGAAAATCAAAAAAGTAAGCAGTAAACTTATCGGTCTTTTTAGCTTTTTAAACTTCTTCTCTAAAAAATTCATTGGTATACTTAGTATAAAAGCAATTGCTCCACCTATTAAAAAAGGCTTTATTATAGATAATAAAATTCCAAGGACACCTAAAATATCTGTAATTCTATATAAAATAAAAAATAGAACTAATATATATGTGGCAATTAGAATTATTTTTTTTGTTTGTTTAGTTTCCACAATTTTACCTCCCAATATATTGTTATCTATAATAATATACTATATTTGTGAATTATATACTAACTTTATATAAAAATTTCTAAACCAACTCCAACTTCTTCTACATTTAAGCGCTTAATCATTTCAGCCTTAGCCTTTAATGATACGCAGTGGCATGGATAAACTGTATTTATGTTTTGTTTTTCTAGGTAATCGATAGTTTTACTTAATCTATCATCTACTTCAAATAGATGAAATCCTCCTAATATACCTATTATTCTATCATCATCGCATACTTTTTTTGAATATTCTACGATGTTGCAGATTCCACTATGAGAGCAGCCTGTAACTATAAAAAGTCCATCATCTGTTTTTAAAACTACAGCAGAATCATCTAGTATATAATCCTTGCTAAAAAACTCACTACAGCATAGCTCAAGATCCTCCTTTACACCGATTGCATATCTAGGCTCAAAATCTATTAATTCAGGTATCTCTCCTAAAAATACGCAGTTTTTAGAAATTTCATAAGGAGTCTTGCTAGGAGTATAGTTAAATCTGTACATATCCTGCAAAGTATAAGGAGCACCTATAAATTGTCCATCGAAGTATTTTGCCTCAAAGCAACCTGGATGAGCTACTATTTCAGGCTTTGATAGATTTATTTTTTTATCTAAATATTGTAGGCCTCTAGTGTGGTCGTTGTGGCCGTGAGATAAAACTACAGTATCTATTTTATTTAAATCTATATCCATAGCTTCGGCATTTTTTATAAATGCACCTGAATATCCAGCATCGAATAGTATTTTTTTATCGTCTACTTCTATATAGTAGCTAACTGCTGGTTCTCCTAGATAGTACTGATCTATGTATGTATTATTGTCCATTAAAACCTTTATTTTCAATTTTGTTTCCTCCTCAATATAAAATTTTTATTCGCAAGGTAATTTACCATCTTTTTTTTCTTTAAAATGAATTTTCTCTGTTCCAGCTTCTATAGAAGTTTTATAATACCAACATTTATAATTTATGACATCAAGTGTTTTTTGTAGAGCCTGTATTTCTGTTTCTACTGCACGCTTTCTCTCTAAAAACATCGCGTATCTTTCTTCTAGAGAATCATCACCCTCTTGAACCCATTCAGTGAACTTTTTAATTTCTTTAATCGACATACCTGTTCTTTTAAGACATTCTATAATTTTAATCATCTCTATGTCCTCTTCAGAAAAGCTTCGATATCCAGAATCGAGTCTTTTTATAAATGGAAGTAACCCCTCTCTATCGTAATATCTAAGTGTAGAAGTAGGTAAACCGGTAATTTTAGAAGCTTCTTTAATTGTATATCCCATAATGTCTCCTCCCAAAAATTTATTCAAAACTATTGACATTAAACTTAACTTAAATGTTACGCTATAATTAGAAAAATTACAATATATCAAACACAATTTTAACAAAGGAGATATAACTATGACAAAATCAAAGGTATATTTTACAAAGGAAATAACAAGTGAAAGTTTAATTAAAATTTACGAAGCTTTAAATACTGAATTAAAGGGAAAGGTCGCTGTAAAAATATCTACTGGCGAACCAGGCGGACATAATTTCTTAGATCCAAATTTAATCAAACCTCTAGTAGATAAATTACAAGGAACAATAGTAGAATGCAATACAGCGTATGAAGGCAGAAGAAACACAACTGAAGAACACTGGAAGGCAATAGAAGAACATGGCTTCACAAAAATAGCTCCTTGCGACATAATGGACGAAGACGGCGAAATAGAGCTTCCTGTTCCAAATGGCAAACAAATACAAAAAAACTACGTAGGCTCACATATAAAAAATTACGATTCAATGCTTATACTATCTCATTTTAAAGGACATGCTATGGGAGGATTTGGAGGAGCACTTAAAAATATGTCTATAGGAATTGCTTCTTCACACGGCAAAGCTTATATCCACGGAGCTGGAGTACCAGAAAATATTTGGACTGCCGACCATGATTCATTCTTAGAAGCTATGGCAGATGCAGATGCCTCTGTAATCGATTACTTCAAGGAGGAAAACCTAGCGTATATAAATGTAGCTAATAAACTATCAATCGACTGCGACTGCGATGCGAACCCTCATGATCCAGAAATGGCTGACTTAGGAATATACGCAAGCCTTGACCCAGTCGCTTTAGACCAAGCTTGCTATGATGCAGTCAAAAATTCTCCAGATCCAGGTAAGGCTTCATTAATTGAAAGAATGGACTCTAGAAATGCTATTCATACTGTAGAACAAGCTTATGCAGAAGGTCTTGGTAATAGAGAATATGAAATAGTAGATATTGGATAAAATATTAAAAATGCCTGCCATATGTAAATCACATACGACAGGCATTTTATAAATTTACTATCTAACAAATATATCTATATTATCTCCATCGCCATCGACAACTACAGTATCGCCATTTCTAATTTGACCTGCAATTAATTTTCTAGCGATTATAGTTTCAAGAGTATTTCCTATATATCTCTTAAGTGGTCTAGCACCATATACAGGATCATATCCTTCTCTAACCATAATATCCTTAGCAGCATCTGTAACTTCTATAGATATATCTTTATCCTTCAATCTACCTGCTAAGCTCTTCATAAATATATCTATAATCTTCTTGATTTCATCCTTTTGTAGAGCTTTAAACATTATGATGTCATCGACTCTGTTTAAGAATTCTGGTTTAAATCTTCTCTTCATTTCGCCCATTACAAGGTTCTTAGATTCCTCTGTTATTTCACCTTGATCTTGAAGTAGGTAGCTAGAACCTATGTTAGATGTCATTATGATTATAGTATTCTTGAAGTCTACTGTCTTACCTTTGTTGTCTGTAAGTCTACCATCGTCTAGTATTTGTAAGAACATGTTGAATACATCTTCATGAGCTTTTTCGATTTCGTCGAATAATATTACTGAATATGGAGCACGTCTAACTGCTTCTGTTAATTGTCCGCCTTCTTCGTATCCTACATATCCTGGAGGAGGTCCTACAAGTCTAGATACTGAGTGTTTTTCCATGTATTCAGACATATCTATTCTTATTATGTTTTCTTCGCTGTCGAATAATGAACGAGCTAAAGTTTTTGCAAGCTCAGTTTTACCTACACCAGTTGGTCCAAGGAAAATGAATGAGCCTATAGGTTTATTTTCATCTTTAAGTCCAGCTCTTGCACGAAGTACTGCATTTGATACTGCTGTAACTGCTTCATCTTGTCCTATTACTCTTTCGTGAAGCTCATCTTCTAGTTTAAGAAGCTTTTCTCTTTCTCCTTCTACTAGCTTAGTTACAGGTATACCTGTCCATTTAGATACTATTTCAGATATTTCGTTTTCTGTAACTTCTTCTTTAAGTAGAGCTGTATCGTAGCCACTGCTTATTTTTTCTTCGTATTCTTTGATTTGAGCTTCTATTTTTGGAATTTCTCCGTATTTTATTTCAGCTACTTTATTGAAGTCGTATTCTCTTTCGTATTTTTCAACTTGTCCTTTTACCTCGTCAAGTTTTGCCTTTAAGTTTCTAACTTGCAAAATTTGGTCTTTTTCCTTTTCGTATTTAGCAGTCATTTCATCGTCTTTAGATTTTAATTCTGCTAATTCCTTTTCTAGAGCTTCAAGACGTTTTTTACTCTTTTCATCTTCTTCTAATAAAAGTGCTTCCCTTTCAGTTTCTAGCATAAATAGTTTTCTTCTAACTATATCTAGCTCTGTAGGAAGTGAATCTATTTCACTACGTATCATGGCACCTGCTTCATCGATTAAGTCGATTGCTTTATCTGGTAGGAATCTATCTGTTATATATCTATCAGAAAGCTTAGCTGCAGCTACTATCGCGTTATCGTGAATTCTGATTCCATGGTGGATTTCAAAACGTTCTTTCAATCCTCTAAGTATAGATATTGTATCCTCTACAGTAGGTTCGTCAGCTATTACTGGTTGGAAACGTCTTTCAAGTGCTTTATCCTTTTCTATATATTTTCTGTATTCATCGAAAGTTGTAGCACCTATACAGTTTAATTCACCACGAGCAAGCATAGGTTTTATCAAGTTTCCTGCATCCATAGATCCTTCAGTCTTACCGGCACCTACTATTGTATGGATTTCATCTATAAATAATATTATCTTACCTTCAGCACTTTGAACTTCTTTTAAAACCGCTTTTAGACGTTCTTCAAATTCACCACGGTATTTTGCTCCAGCGATTAAAGCACCCATATCTAGTGAGAATATGATTTTGTCCTTTAATCCTTCTGGTACATCTCCTCTTACTATTCTCTCTGCTAGACCTTCTACTATAGCAGTTTTACCGACACCTGGTTCACCTATTAGAACTGGATTGTTTTTAGTTCTTCTAGATAAAATTCTTATAATTCTTCTTATCTCTTCGTCTCTACCTATAACTGGATCTAGCTTGTGTTTTTTAGCTAAATCTACTAAGTTAGTACCGAACTTAGCTAGAGCATCGTAAGTTCCTTCAGGATCGTTTGAATCGACTCTTTGGCTACCTCTTACACTTGATAGAACTTGTAAGAAGTCGTTTTTAGTAATTCCGTATTTTTTAAGTATTTTACCGACAGCTGAGTTAGCTTCTGTATCCATCATCGCAAGCATTACGTGTTCTACGCTTATATAAGAATCCTTGAAATCCTTAGATATTTGTTCGGCCTTAATTAAAACCTCTTCAATTCTTCTAGAAGCAGTCACACCTTGAGATGAAATACCTTCTCCGTAAATTTGAGGTAATTTATCTAGCTCTTCATCTATGCTGTTTTTTACAGCTGCGACAGATACATTCATTTTTTCAAAAATATTAGGAATTAAACCATCCTCTTGGTTTACTAAAGCAGAAAATAGATGAATAACATCTACTTGTTGATTGTGATGTTTAACAGCCTCATTGTAGGCTTCGTTTAAACTTTTTTGAACTCTCACGGTTAATTTTTCTATATCCATAGTTCATCCCTCCATTTATTATATTATGTCCTAAATAAAGAGAAATAGATATAAACTTACCGAAATTTGATAAGCCTTTTGACTTTTGCAATTACCCTAAAAAATAAATAAAAAATAAAATGTTCACAAAACTCTGACTTTAAAATTATTGCATAAATCAAGAGTTTTGTTAATTAAATAAGATTTATCTAAATCTTTAACTTAATTATAGAACTTTTTTTAAAAAAATCAATACCTTTTTACTAAAATTATATATAAATTTTTGATTATTTTTTGAATACTATTCCATATTCTTTTCAGGTATAAATAAGTTAAATAATGATGAAATAACTGGTAAAATAATGAAACATATTATTGAAAATTCCGGGAATAATATTGAAAATCCAATAATAGCAATTAAAAAATCAAATGCGATGATTGTACGCATAAAAGAGCCTTTTTTCTTTCTATTTTGGCTAAATTTTATATTGTCTTTATTTTCCTTCAAAATCGAACGAAATAGTAGTCTTAGTATAAAGTCACATAGAATATATACAGTTGCATATCCTAATGCTGGCACGACTTCATTTGGAAATAAAAGCACCCATTTCATAAATAATGGTACTAATGATAAAACACATAAAAAAATCAAATTTTTCCACACAAAGCTTCTAGATACATTATCTACTTTATCTAATAGATGATAATGTCTATTCCATTGAGTACCGACAATTATAAAGCTCGCCAAAAATATTAAAATCGATTTTCCGAAATCAAGTAATTCATTTGCAGTTATAGTTTTTGGTAAGGGTATTTCTAATACCATTAGCGTTATAATAATAGCAATAAGACCGTCCGAAAAACCTTCTAATCGTGATACAGATAGTTTCATATCTCCCTCCTTAATTCTATCAATACTTGATAATCTTGTTAAATATTTTATAAACTTGAAATAAAACTGTCAAGTTTTTGTAATAAAACTAACTTTTTTCTGATTTAAAACTTAAAAAATTAAAATCGTAATCATTTTTTAAGTTTTATATATTAACATATTAAATAAAAAATAAAATTTAATTTTTAAAATAAATGTTAATTTTTTAACTTTTATTTTTATATTTTACATATATTTACAAAAAAGTCTAAAAAAAATAAAGGAAAATGCACTTATATAGTGAATTTATAATATAATCAAATAAAATACTGTTTTAATAGGGGTGATGAAATGAAAAAAATTAAATTTGAAAAGAATGGAAAAATTTTCAATTTAAAAGCTGTTGTATGTGAAAATGAATATTTGATTAAATTTATGAATAGAGATTATTTTTATAGCTTATGCAAAACTGAATGTCCAAATTTTAATAAAAACTGGTCATGTCCTCCAAACAGTCCTAGATTCGATGAGTTTGTAGAGGATTATAAAAATTCTCTAATTGTAGAACTCACAAGCGAAGTAGAAGATGGAGAAGAATTTATGGAAGCTTATTCTGAAAATAGAGAAACTTTAGAGGCATTACTATCTAAAATGCAAATAGATTTTGAATGCTTAAAAACTTCTTGTGGATCATGCAATCTATGTGAAAGATGCGCAATTTTAGATAATAAAAATTGCTATCGTCCAGAAAAAATGAGATATTCAATGGAAGCGATGGGAGTAGACTTACAAAAGATGTCTGAAGAAATATTCGATCATGAGATTTCTTGGAATACTGAAACTGAAAAAGCCAAAGTATGTACATCAATAGGTTCTATACTTTTCAACGGAACATTTTTAGAAGATGATTTTTGTGATTTAGCTAGAAACTATAGATTTTAATTAAAATTTTGGGGAAGTATATATTATTAGAGTTATATAACAACATGATAATTTAAAATAAATTTTAAAAATGGCGATGAATAAAATGTTAGTATTTTTATATAAGATAATTGGGATAGAAGGGTAATCTAGGTTTGTGATTACCCTTTTAAATATAAAAATTAATATTTTTTAAGATGATTGTCTTTTATTTATATTAGCTGAAATATGTCTCAGTACCTCTTCCTTAGGAACTCCAGATAAATGTAATTTATGTCCAAATTTTATGTACTCTGAAAATTCTTGTCCAGGTTTTAATCCAAGAGCTATTAGATCTTTTCCAGTTATTTCAGGTCTTTTCATTAAATTTTTATAATCTTCAAGAGAATCTCTTAGTATTTTTTCTATTTCATCGTAGTCATGAATTTTATCTCTTCCAAGAGAATCTGCTCTTGCAAGTAGTATCAAATCTTCAGGACATATTGCCTTATCCCATAGCTTCATCATAGATTTTTTCTTAGCTATATTGTACATTTGGTTTGGTTTCATATGAAGCTCTACTAAGTTTAAAACCTCTTTCTTTAAGTTTACTTTATTTAATCTATCTAAAAATGCTTCTGTTATTTTGACACTTTCTAGCTCGTGTTTATAAGAGGTTACCTTTCCATTTTCATCTATTTCTGTAGTTACAGCCTTTCCAAAGTCGTGGCACATAGCTGCCAGCATAAATGCAAGAGGATCCTTTGCATCTTGTCTTAATTTTGCAGCTTGATTTAAAACAAGCATAGTATGATTAAATACATCTCCCTCTGGATGATGTTCTTTAGGTTGCTTGACATCTATTAAATCCTCAATCTCTTTAAACCAAGTTGAAAGCTGATTCATATCTCTCAAGGCTTCAAAAAATACAGAAGGCTTATCTGATTTTAATAAAACCTTTTTTAATTCTTCAAATACTCTTTCAAAGGCAAGTGCTGATAAATCCATTTTTGAGGATAAGTCGATTGTCTTTTGATCTATTTTAAAATCGAATCTAGAAGCAAATTGAGCTGCTCTAAATACTCTAAGTGGATCCTCGCAAAAAGATTCGTCGTTTACATGTCTTATCGTTTTATTTTTTAAATCGTCGATTCCACCGAATGAATCTATGACTTCACCTGTCAAGATATCCTTCATAAGAGCGTTCATAGTAAAGTCTCTTCTCTTAGCAGCTTCTTTAAATCCTATAAATGGATCTACATATATTTCAAAATCTCTATGTCCTCTACCGCTGGATTTTTCTTTTCTAGGCATTGCTATATCGATATCGTATCCTTTTAAATTAAATACACCAAAGGAAGCTCCTATTTTTTTAACTTCTCCGAGAGAACTCAGTATCTCTAGTAATTTTTCAACTTCTATATTGTGAACTTCTATATCTATGTCTTTAATTTCTTTTCCTAATATTTCATCTCTGACACATCCACCTACTAGAAATGTTCGTCCTCCATTTTTAGATACCTGTTTTGCTATTTTTACTGCCATATCCATATCATTCATAGCAACACCTCCTCTTTAACATCATATATCTCTACAGCTCACTATATTTACACCTGTATTTAAAATATTTTCTATTATTATATCTCCCATTTTTATAGGAGAGCTTACTTCTATATCGTCTATTATATTTATAGCTTCGTAAATATATTTAAAATCTAAAGGCTTAGAAGTCTTTATAGGCAATCTATCTTTAGAATTTTTGATTTTTACAGTCGATGTTATAGATCTTTTCTTATTTATTATTTCATCTTTGAAAAATTCAATTCCTTTTTCACATAAATTACCTTCTATATCTCCTGTAGCTGATTGCGTTAAATTACATCCATTAGGACAGATTAAGCATGTGATTCCATCAGTAGCTACAGAGCTTTTATCTACTTCGACTTTATCTATATCTACAAGATTTTTAGATTTTATGTATTCGCTCGCAATTTTTCCGACGTATTCACCGTCGTAGCTTACATCGTCCACTAGAGAATATATTTTGCATATATTTCCACAGCAGAATACACCTTCTATACTACATTGGTTGTATTTATCCATATTTATTTTTTTTGAATCTATTTTCATATTACTGTTAATTGGAACTGTCAAGTTAGGTGTAAGTCCTATAGATGTTATAAGTGTATCGCATTTTATAGTTTGTTTTTCGTCGTTTTTTATGTTTTTTACTACGACTGCCTCTATTCTTTCAGTACCTTTTATTTCAGAAATAGTGCTGTTTTTTATAACTGGTACATCGAAATCTTCTACACATTCTTTAAAGTTTCTTTTATTTCCGCCTATTTTATCGTTGATTTCTATTATGGCCTTTACTTTGATGCCGTTTAAAATAAGTCTTCTGCACATTATAAGTCCTATATCACCTGAACCAAGTATAACTGCTTCTTTTCCTATTTTATATCCTCTTTTATTTAATATTTGTTGAGCTAGTCCACCAGTATAAACTCCAGACGGTCTACTGCCAGGGATTTTAAGTTCTTTTATATGTCTTTCTCTAGCTCCTACAGATAAAATTATAGATTTTGCTTTTATATTATGTATTCCATCTTCATTAGTCAAAGTGACTACTTTATCTTGTGATATAGCTGTGCAAAATGTATTTAACATTACATCTATATTATTTTGATATACCTTTTGACTTAATACCTGTGAATATTCTGAACCTGTTAAATTTTCTCCTAAATAGTGTACACCAAAGCCCTGATGAATGCATTGATTTAAAATTCCACCCAACATATCGTCTTTTTCTACAATTAATATATCATCTATGCCTTCGTTTTTAGCACTTAAAGCAGCACTCAATCCTGATGCCCCTGCTCCTATTACAACTAAATCTCTATATTCCATATCTATTCCTCCATAAAAAATTCAGATCCTTGGTTTGATTTTTGTAATTTTTCAATTGGAATGTCGAGCTCTCTAGACATTATTTCCAAAGCCTTTAAAGTGCAAAAATTACCTTGGCATCTTCCCATACCGATTCTAGTTCTTCTTTTTAATCCATCTAAAGTTGTAGCACCACATTTTCTATGTATAGCATCTAAAATTTCGCCCTCTGTAATTAGCTCACAGTTACAGATTATATTTCCATATGATTTATTTGATTTTATAAGTTCATTTCTAGAAGCTTCATCTAGATTTTTAAATTTTATGACTTTTTTTCGCTTTGGATTGAAGCTTTCATTTTTTTCGACTTTTCCTAAAATTTCAACTACCATTTTTGCTACATCTTCAGCTATGGCAGGTGCACATGTAAGACCTGGAGATTTTATACCGGCTACATTTATAAACCCTGCTACATCTGAACTTTGTTCTACTATAAAATCTTTAGCCTTTTCTTTTTCGATTTCGCCTGTATCTTTATTTTTTACAAATACATTCACATTTGGTCTAAATCCTGCAAAGGAAGTTATAACATTATCTAAATTTATATTTGGGCATACTCTTTTTGCTCCATTTTGTATAAATTTAAGTTTTTTCTCTGTTGTAAAAGTACTGTCGTTTTCTTTTGTATCTTCAGCTGAAGGACCTAGTAATATATTTCCACTTGTAGTCGGTGAAACTATTACACCTCTTTTCTTTTTGTCTTCTTTATCCTTTGTCATAAATATTACATTATTTACTATTTCGCCTTCTAACTTATCTAATACGATATACTCTCCTTTTTTAGGAGCAACTTCAAAGAATTTATCATTTGATATCATGTTATTTATTTTATCTGTATATAGACCGGCACAGTTAATTAATATTTTAGAAAAGTATTTATTGTTATTCTTACATCTTATTTCAAATAGATCTTCACTACCAGACTCATTTGACTTTTGTTTTGATATGCCTGTTACTTCACAATTTAATTTTAATATAGCTCCATTTTCCATTGCATTTTCACAAGCTGCAACAGTCATCTCAAACGGATTTACAATACCTGTTGTAGGAGCATATAAAGCTAAAGTGGCTTGATCACTTATATTTGGTTCAAGGTCAAGTATTTCTTTTTTTTCTAAAATTTTCATTCCTGGAACTTTGTTTTTTATTCCATTTTTATATTTTTCATATATCGAATCTCTTCCTAGATCATTTAGAGAAACTAAAAGAGAACCTGTTTTTTTATATTCTACATCTAAATCACTACATATTTGCTCAATAATTTCATGTGATCTATTGCAGTATTTGGCTTTAATAGTATTTGGCTTATTATTATACCCACTATGGAATATAGCGCTGTTGGCTTTGCTTACTTCTGAACATACATCGCTGTTTTTTTCTAATATCAAAACTTTAAGCTTATATTTAGAAAGCTCTCTAGCTACAAAGCTCCCAACAACACCTGCTCCAATAATACAAACATCGTACATTAGCATTCACCCTTTCTAATTTACTAAAATTTTATATTTTTGTTTATATTATGATTATAACTTTATAAATATATTTTGACAGTATTTTTTTAAAATTTGTATACAAAAAAGATAGCCATTTAATGACTATCTCTATT
>NZ_JBJDXL010000348.1:0-3372 GCF_051866655.1 Intestinibacter sp. | reverse complement strand
TCCATTTTTATTTAGGTCGGTTAAATTTTTAATATATTCTGAGTAAAAATGAGGATTTTGGTTTATATTGTTTAAATCGTAACGCTTGCCTTCTTCAGGAGGAGTTTCTAATTCTTTTGCACAATTAGAGCACAAAGTAGTCTCAGGAAGTATATCAAGTCTCTCAGGTTCTATCTCTTTATGACATTTTTCGCAATATCCAAATGAATTATCATCAACTCGCGATAATGCATCCTCGATTTTTTGTAGTTGGTATTCTTGATGGTTTGTCAAGCTGTTTTGCATGTCGTTCATATATACTTCGGTACCGATATCACCTGGATGATTATCATAGCTAGATAATTCTCCTGAGCTGTATCTTTCACTAGTATGTGCTGTGGTATCTCCAAATAGTGTATTGTCCTTCATTTCAGAGATTAAATTTTCTAATTCAGCCTTTTCTTTTTTTAATTTTTCTTTATAATTATTTGTATTCATTTCATCATTCCTTACATAATATAGTTGAAAATTAATTTTAGTATATGTATTATTTTAAATGATATGTATTTTTTTAAATAACTTTTAACAAGTTGATGTAAAATTTAAAAAAATTTAGTATAATATTAGGGTATGATGAAAAACTTATTGTAAAAATATATAACGAAAATAAAATTTATGTATAAATTTTGTAATAAAACTGTAGGTATTTTAACGATTAATGGTATAATAATACTTATAGGATTAATAAGATAAACGTGTGAAAGGATGTATTTTAATATGACTAATGAATTATCAATGCAAGAACTGTTAGATCAACAAGAACAACAGTTAGACAAATTAAAAGTAGGGGAGCTTATAACTAGTTCTATCACTAAGGTAACTAACGATGTAGTTGTCGTAGGGTTAGAATGTGGATTTGACGGTATAATCCCACTAGATGAGTTAAATATAGAAAAGGGTAAAGAAATAGCTGATGTTTACAACGTAGGCGATGAAATAGCTGCAATCATAACAAAAGTATCTCCTAAAGATGGTACTGTAAGATTATCAAAAGTACAAGCTGATCAAAAGAATGATTTAGTAGAATTAGAAGAAATATTTAACGAACATAAAATAGTAACTGTAACAGTTGAAAAAGCTATACAAAGAGGTGTATTTGCAAAATATAAATCTATTCAATTATTTATACCAATATCTCAAATAGATACTAAATTTGTAAATGACACAGCTGAATATATGAATGCTAATTTAGAAGTTTATATAATAGAATTTAATTCTAATAGAAACAAATATGTTGCATCTCATAGAGAAGTATTACAAGAAAGAATAGACATAGAAAGAAAAGAAAGAAGAGAAAGAATAAAAGCTGAAAGAGAAGCAGAAAGAGCTAGAATAAAAGCTGAAAGAGAAGCAGAAAGAGCTAGAATAAAAGAAGCTAGACAAGCTATATTTGATTCTCTTGAAGTAGGACAAAAAATACATGGTAAAGTAACTAAAATAATGCCTTATGGTGCTTTTATAGATATCGGTGAAGGATTAGAAGGTTTAGCTCATATAAACAACTTAGCTTGGAAGAGAGTAGAATCTGTAGAATCTGTTGTTGCTGAAGGACAAGAATTAGACGTTTATGTATTAGATGTAAACAAAGAAAACAACAGAATAGCTTTAGCTGTAAAAGACATAAACAATGATCCATGGCAAGTAATATCTAAAGAAGTTGCTATAGGAGATGTAGTAAAAGGTACAGTTGTTAGAACTATAGATAGAGGAGCTTTCGTTGAAATAAAAGAAGGTGTAGAAGCTTACTTACCAATATCTCAATTAAGCGAAAATAGAGTTCCTACTGTAAACAGTGTAGTAAATCCTGGAGATGAAATAGAAGCTAAAATATTAAACTTCAATCCAGATGAAAAGAGAATGTTAATATCAATAAAAGAAGTTAATGCAGAACCAGAAGAAGATTACACTCAATTCATGAAACCTGAAGAATCTTTAGGTGCAACAATTGGAGATGCAATAAAAAAATCTGAATAATAAATAGTCTTAGTATAAAGATTATTATGAAATAAAAAAGCTGTCTCATGTATTGGGACAGCTTGAATACATTTTAGAATAAATACGACATAAAGGGGAATTTCAATGAAAGCAATAGTGGATATGCACACACATACAGTTGCAAGTGGACATGCTTACAGCACAATAAATGAAAATGTACAATTTGCAAAACAGCATGGAATAAAAATTTTAGGAATGTCTGACCATGGACCAAATATGCTAGGAGGTCCTGAATTATACTTCTTTAATAATTTAAAGGTAATTCCAAAGGAAATAGACGGAGTTAGAGTTCTTAAAGGAATGGAGGCCAACATATTAGATGCTGAAGGTAATTTAGATAAATTAGATCCTAGAGCTTTACCAGGGCTTGATTACTTGATAGCGAGCCTTCATACAATTTGTATGAAGCCTTCAACTAAGGAGGACAATACAAATGCAATATTAAATGCTATGGACAAGGAAAAAGTCAAAATAATAGGTCATCCAGACGATGGAAGATATCCATTAGATTATGAGCCTATAGTAAAAAAAGCTAAAGAAAAAAACATATTACTAGAGGTCAATAATTCATCTCTATCACCAAATACTTTTAGAAAAGGTGCTAGAGAAAATATAAAGGCATATTTAGAGCTTTGTAAAAAATACGGAGTTAGAATCATAATGGGAACAGATGCTCATATATGCTACGATATAGGTGTTTTTAAATATGCTGAAGAGGTTATAGAAGAAGCGAATTTCCCTAAAGAATTAGTTATAAATTACTGGGAAGATCAAATAAAAGAGTTTTTCAATATATAGTAAAATGGAAATTTTAATTTGAAAATTCTGATAAATTAAGTTTATTATATTTTAGCAAATAGTCAAAATAGATAAAATTATTAAATAAAATAAAAAAATCTGATAAAATATGTTGACAATAAATGGAAAATGATATAATATTTTAATTAAGCTAAGAAAAACACAAATTAAAAGCGAAAAACAAAGGCGTTGAGTAGAAGTAGTAGGAATTTATGAAGCTTACAGAGAGCCAAAGGTAGGTGTGATTTGGCAGTGGATGAATCTGAACTTGTCTAGGAGCTGTTTACCTAGGGTAAAACGTTAGTCTACGTTACAAGGCATACAGTTTTTAACTGTTACAGAGTGAGCTTTTTATAAGCTAACTAGAGTGGTACCGCGAGAATACAACCTCGTCTCTAATTTTTAGAGACGAGGTTTTTTAATTTACAAATGATTTTAGACAAGGCCAGTCTAAATCAAAATTTTTAATATGAAATTTTTTAACACTTTAATAACTTGGTAAAAATTAATAAATAACTGGGACTCGGATAGGGCACAAGA
>NZ_JBJDXL010000347.1:0-3375 GCF_051866655.1 Intestinibacter sp. | reverse complement strand
TTGGTTGCCGGGTTTCATAGGGCCAGTCCCTCCACCGCTCTTGATAAGACTTATTTAATTTATGATATGAAGTATATTAAATTTTATTTTATATGTCAACTGAAAAAGTATATAATTATATAAAATATTTTTAATATTCAGACAGTGCTTCTCTTATACAATTTACATATTCAAAGAATAGGGCTGTTTTATTACGTCTATTGAAATTTTTTAAATTGCCGTCTTTAAAGAAAAGCTGTCTTTGAGCTAGCGTTATTTCTAATTGGCATCCTGCTTTTGATAATCCTCTATTTACTATATTGTTTTTAGTTGTGCCATCTATTCCTGCATGTGGTTTTGCTACTTTAAATCCTTTTTTTGTGAGATGTTTTGCTACTTTTTTTCCTAGAGTTTTGTCTAGACCACCTATATATGTTACAGGTTTGTTCCCTTTTGCACCGTGTATAGAAATTACTTTTTCAGATTTAGCGACTAATTCATCAGCTTTGGGATCATCAAAATTGCTGCTAGTTATATGCAGCATTATATTTTTACTGTTTTTAAGACCTTCGAACTTATATAGATTGTAGATATCACCTGTTATTTCTTCTGCAATTTCTGAAGTACCTGGTTCTATATTGCCTCCGTGAATAGATATACATGTAGTTTTAGAATTTACGTCTTTTACTGTGATTTTGTAATCTATATTTTGAACTTCATTTTTAGATAATTCATCGTAATTTTTGTATTTATCGACCATTTATTTCACTTCCTTCCTAATATTGTTTTAGCCTTTGATAACAATATTTTATCATTAAAAGTAAATTTATGTTTTATTATAATAGTTTTGTTATAATTAAATTATTAAAATAAATTCAAAAAAATTGGGGGAATTATTGTTGAAAAAAGAAAATTTTAGTTTTAAATCTGCAAATAAAAAAACTGACATATATGGAACTATGTGGCTACCAGATTCAGAGCCAACGGCGATTTTACAAGTTGTCCACGGTATTACAGAGCATATGGGAAGATATGAAGAGGTTGCAAAATATTTTATAGATAAAAATATAGCTGTAGTAGGAATTGATTTATTGGGACATGGTCATTCGGTATATAGCGAAGAAGAAAAATCGTATTTTGGCGAAGAGGGAAGTTGGAATTTAGTTGTAAGAGACCTAAATACTTGCAAGAACAAGATTAAAGAGAGATTTTCCGATATTCCTTATGTACTAATGGGATTTTCACTTGGATCATTTTTAGTTAGAACATATTTGACAGTATATGATGAAAATGATATAGATGCAGTTATTTTAATGGGGACAGGTCAAAAGCCTGGACTTGTTTTAAAGATAATTTATAAATTAGTGAAAAGAGAAGGCAAAAAAATAGGAGAAAATAATTCGAGTCCTTTTATCAAAAAATTATCCTTTGATAGCTATAACAAAGCATTTTCTCCAAACAAAACCGATTGTGATTGGCTTTGTGCAGATGAGAAGTCTCTAGAGGATTATTTAGAAGATGAGTTGTGCTATAAAGAAATATCGGCTGGGCTTTTTAGAGAATTACTAGGAGGTATGATTTTTACATCTAATATGAACAACATTAAAAAAATAGACGAGGATATGCCGATGTTATTAATTTCAGGGGGAGACGATCCAGTAGGCGATCAAGGTAAAGGCATTGACATGACTAAAAATTCATTTGAAAAAGCAGGTATAAAAAAAGTCGATGTTAAAATATATCCAGGATTGAGACATGATATTTTACATGAAAGTTGCAAAGAAGAAATCTATGAATACCTATATAAATGGATAATAGAAAATATATAAATAGTGTAAAAAATGTAATAAATATGTAATAATTGCAATGTAAAATAATATAAGTGTTAAATTATATTATTAAATCATAGGAGGAAATTTATGGATTATATACTGTATTTTTTCATATATTCATTTTTAGGGTGGATTTGTGAGAGTATATATTGTTCTTGCTTGCAAAAGAAAATAGTAAATAGAGGATTTTTAAACGGTCCGATTTGTCCCGTTTACGGAGTAGGAGCATTGATTGTAATTACGGGATTGTGGTCTTATAGAGACAATATGGTTGCAGTTTTTGTGTTGGGATTTATTTTAACCTCTATACTTGAATACGCTACAGCTACAGTTTTGGAAAAATTATTTCACGCTAAATGGTGGGATTATTCAAATTACAAATTCAATATACATGGAAAGGTATGTCTGTTGAATTCTACTATGTTTGGATTTTTAAGCTTATTTGTAATTGAAATTTTGCATCCATCTGTTATAAATATCTTGAGCAGGATAAATACCACTGTTTTATACGTATTTTTAGTACTTGCAGTAGCTACTACAATAGCCGATTTAGCGACTACAGTAAAGGCTTTAAATACTTTAACAGTAAAGGTAGATGCTTTAGCTAATATAGTTGAGGATATGAAAAAAATTCATGCCAAGCTTAAATTATACGAAGATGAAGAATTTATACGCAGATTAAAACAAGGTCCAGATGAAATGATTGAAAGAATGAAGGCGTTGAAAATCAACGAGGTTCAATTACAATCAATACTAGATGAAATGGACATGGCATTTGATGAAAAGCTAGACGAAATGCAATTGAAATTTAGATCTTTAAAGGAAAAAGCTTATATACATAGAAGATTATTAAATGCCTTCCCAAATATGAGATCTACAAAATCTAAAAAAAGAGATGTACACTTCCAATATATTAAAAATCTTTTAAAGGACAAAACTAAATATTAAATACGTTCAAACCTCAAATACATCTAGTATCGATTGATTTGAGGTTTTTTTATAAATATTTGTATGGTAAACTTTAATAAACAGAATATTTACAAAAATGGGGGAAGATTTATGGATATATTTAAAATGCTAGATATAGAAAAGACAAAAGACAAAATGGCGATAAAACAGGCTTATTTAAGTAAATTGAGTGAGACAAATCCAGAAGACAAACCAGAAGAATTTATGATGCTTAGAGAGGCTTATGAAAAGGCTTTAGAATATGCAGATATGGACGAGGATATAGAAGATAATTACGAAGAAGACAATATTTTCGAGCATGAAAATGAAGATATAAATATTTGGCTTAAAAAGGTAGACGGGGTATACAGCGATTTTAAAACTAGAAACGATGAAAATGCATGGAAGGAGCTTTTAAAGGACGATGTCTGCCAAAATATAGATACTAAAAACGACGCTAGAGAAATGCTTTTGGTGTATTTTATGAAAAATTACTACCTTCCATCAAATATACTAAGACTTTTAAATGGATTTTTTAATTTTATAGATGATTTAGATGAATTATACGAGGATTTTCCTAGCGAGTTTATAGACAATATAATCGTCGATGGAGTCA
>NZ_JBJDXL010000346.1:0-15347 GCF_051866655.1 Intestinibacter sp. | reverse complement strand
TACGCATTTTTTGTTAAATCACTTTCCTGAATCTCTAATTTATTTTCTTCAATTTCTTCATCTACATTAGGTTCTCTAAAATATATATGAGTTATACCTTCTCCGTCTTCTCTAATTCCCAATCTTCCTATTTTAGTATCATAATAAAATAATCTATCCATTTTTATCTCTCCAATTTATTCTACCCATTTATAATTAATTGTAACAAAATAATTATTTTTATATCAATTCTTGACAAATTAAATCCCATAAAAAATAAATTATGTCATAAAATTTTATTAATTCATAATATTTTTACAATTCTATAGAACTTAATTTTAAAATTATATATAATTATAACTATACAAATACTTTATTCTTCTATAAAAATTGTAGAATCGTCATAAATTCTATATTTAAGTTTTTATGAAGTTTAAAATCGTTTTCCTAAATAAACTTTAGTCAATTAAAGCCGACGACGATGGTGGTTAAATAGGTAATTACCATCGTCGCTGCATGTATATAAAAAAAGCAACTGTTTAGTTGCTTTTTTTATATAGAAAATCCCGTGCTTTATTAATTTTTATTTATTTTTTATTCTCATCTTTTAATAGTGGATTATAATATCGTCCCTTACTTTTTGTCCTTTTCCCATATTGGATAGCTTCTTTAGGACATCTACAGATACAAGCCATGCATTTTGTACAACGTTGAGACCACATAGGCTTACCTTGATGCATTGTTATATTTTTATAGGGGCAGACCTTTACGCAAAGTCCACACGAATTACATCTATCGTCAGCCTTAA
Organism: Intestinibacter sp.; assembly: GCF_051866655.1. Lineage (GTDB taxonomy): Bacteria > Bacillota > Clostridia > Peptostreptococcales > Peptostreptococcaceae > Intestinibacter. The sequence goes on along the minus strand of NZ_JBJDXL010000346.1, from coordinate 14,560 downwards.
ATCTTGTAGTTCCCATAAAGAAAAAATAAAATAAGTGCTTTATTATATATGTTTTTAAATAGTCCTTTATAGAATATTTTTCTTTATCAAATACATGCAAATATCCATCTGCAATCTGTTCATTTATTTTAACGATTTTTTTCTGCGCATCCTCTAATTTTTTATTTCTCAAAAGAGTAGAGTCTAAATCAAACATGGTTATAAAATTCTCAGGCATTTGTATAAACTCTGTATAATATATTTCCATTTTTTTATCTTTAAACATGTTATCAAGATACTTTGACATACATCCTGAATCAGTCCCGCAAGTATAAACCGAAAATAAATAATTTTGCTTATATCCGTTAAATTTTACTTTTTTAATAAAATTCTCAACTATTTGAGGTGGTGCCCATGAATACGTGGGAAATACAAATCCTATTTTTTCCTTTTTCTCTAAGTCATAAACATATTCTTCTTTATTTTTTTGCAATTCTAGTGATATATCTATCAATCTTTCATCTTGGTATTTGCCTATTACTTGAGCTACCCATAAAGAATTCCCGGTCCCTGAGTAATAAAATATCATCTTTCTTTGCCCCCTAACATGTAAACTCTCCTCTTCCTATATAATTGAAACACATCTATTAATTATTTTCAACCTGTAAAATAGTTATTTTTATTTTTCGTTTTTTATATAATTATAATAGCTATTCTTCATTTTAATGTCAAAATGGCATTAGAAGCTATAAAAATAAAAAAATCTCAGGGGACTAGGAATCCTGAGATTTTTTATTGGCTATACCCTAATGATAAATTTTTATAACCAACCTTCTAATTAATATTATACCTTATTTTGTAATTTTTTGAAGTATTATTTAAGTATTACTACTTTTTAGATTTATAAAATTTATACTTTTTAGATTCAAATCGTATATTTTTATCTATTATAGTGTTGTTTTATTTATCTATTTACAATATCTATATTAAATTATTTATGTTACAAAAGTAATAACTTTATTTTAAATTCTTATTAATATTCTATTGATTCTTCATTATACAATTCTTATTTTTACATGATTTACAAGCACCTGTACATTCATCAACTAAATCTAAAGATTGTTCAAACGCAAATTTGCTGTTATTTTTATTTCTTATTATAGGTATATCTTGTTTTTTTGCCTGAGTTTCAACCGATGCCATTAATTTATGTGATACCGTCGATGTAAATATAACTACCGCATCAGGGCTCCCAATTGATCTTTTTACTCTTGACGACATATTTAAAACTACTTTTGCTTTATATCCCCTATTTTTTGCTAATTGTATGTAATCTTTCTTCATTCTTTCATTTCCACCGACTATTACTAAACTCATACATTTTCACCCCTTTTGACTCTTTATTATTTATTATCATTTTGATAATTATAATCCATTTATTTTTATTTGTCAATAAATTGATAGTGATTATCATTTAATATAATGTTAATGTATTCTTTTAAAAAAGTCAATTATAATTGATAATTTTTATCAATTACTTTTTATTATCTATAAATAAGCAAAAAAACTGCCTACTACGATTTATCCTATAGTAGACAGCTTTTATAATTAATAAACAACGTTTATATTATTTTTCTTCTAAATCAACCTTTATACTTAATTCTTCTAATTGACCATCTTCAGGTAATCCTGGTGCATTAGTCATTGGACATATAGCATTTTGGTTTTTAGGGAATGCTATGACTTCTCTTATGTTGTCAGCTCCAGCAAGTAGCATCATAAGTCTATCAAATCCAAATGCAAGACCTGCGTGAGGTGGTACACCGTATTTGAAGGCTTCTAATAGGTATCCAAATTTTTCATTTGCAGTTTCTTCGCTCATGCCTAATGCTCTGAACATTTTTTCTTGAACTTCTTCATCAGAGATTCTGACACTACCTCCACCAAGCTCATATCCATTTAATACCATGTCATAAGCTTTAGCTCTTAATTGAGTCTTGTCTTCTTGTTCTAATTTGTCTATATCTTCATCTAATGGGCAAGTGAATGGATGGTGCATTGCTACCATTCTTCCTGTTTCTTCATCTTCTTCAAATAGAGGGAATTCAGTTACCCATAGTAAATTGTATTTGCTCTTATCTATTAAGTCCATTTTTCTAGCTACTTCAAGTCTTAATTGACCTAATGCATCGTATACTACTTTATTTTTGTCAGCTACAAATAATAATAAGTCTCCTGCTTTAGCATCTAATCTTTCTAAGATTGCTTTTATTTCGTCTTCCTTGAAGAATTTAGCTATTGGTGAATCTATTCCATCTTCTTTAACTTTGATCCAAGCTAATCCTTTAGCTCTGTAAGTTTTAGCATGTTCTTCTAATTTTTTCATTCCTTTTTTAGAGAATGCATCTGCTCCACCTTTTGCGTTTATACCTCTTACGCTAGAGTTTTGTCCGTTAGCAGCTGATGAGAATACTCCGAATTCGCAGTCCTTAACTAAGTCAGATACGTCTGTAAGCTCCATAGCAAATCTAGTATCTGGTTTATCAGAACCAAATCTGTCCATAGCTTCTTTATAAGTCATTCTCTTAAGTGGTAATTCTATATCTATATTGTGAACTTCTTTGAATATTCTTCCTATCATGTTTTCCATCATAGTCATAACGTCATTTTCATCTACAAAAGACATTTCGCAGTCTATTTGAGTGAATTCTGGTTGTCTATCTGCTCTTAAGTCTTCGTCTCTGAAACATTTAACTATTTGGAAATATCTATCCATACCACTTACCATTAATATTTGTTTGAATAATTGTGGTGATTGTGGTAAAGCGTAGAATTTACCTGGGTTAACTCTACTTGGTACAAGGTAATCTCTAGCACCCTCTGGACTTGGTTTTATTAAGAAAGGTGTTTCTATTTCTAAGAAGTTGTTTTCTGTTAAGTATTGTCTTACTATTTGAGCGACTTTACTTCTAAGAATTAAGTTCTTTTGCATAGAAGGCTTTCTTAAGTCTAAGTATCTGTATTTTAATCTCTTATCTTCAGATACGTTGTCGTCGTCTTTGATGTATATTGGAGGAGTTTGTGATTTGCTAAGAACTCTAAGCTCTGTAGCAGATATTTCTATATCTCCTGTAGCCATATTAGGATTTTTTGCTTCTCTTTCACGTACAGTTCCTTTTACAGCTATAACATATTCTGAACCTAATTTTTCAGCTTTTTCAAATGCATCCTTGCTTACGTCTGCATCGAATATTATTTGGCTTATTCCTCTTATGTCTCTTAAGTCGACAAATACTAATCCACCTAAGTTTCTTTTCTTTTGAACCCAACCATTTAATATAACTTCTTCTCCGGCATTTTCGATTCTAAGATCACCGCAATAGTGAGTTCTCTTTAATCCTTTTAATGTCTCCATTTTTTTCTCCTTTATCTTTTTTACACACTAAAGGGGGACCTCCCTTTGTGGTAATAATTAGTAGTCCCCTTTAGTATTTTATTTAAATTAATCGTCAATTTCCTATATTAGATTATAATCTTTTTTTAAGTTCGTCAACTAATTCACTTAATTTTATAGTTGTTTGTTCTGATGTTTGCATGTTTTTAAGAGTTGCAGTGTCATTAGCTAATTCATCATCACCTATAACAACTGTGTATTTAGCGTTTATCTTGTCAGAGTATTTGAATTGAGCCTTTATACTCTTATCTAAGTGGTCGTTATCAGCACTTATGTGGTTAGCTCTTAGGTCTTTTACTATCTTGAAGCTTCTAGTCTTAGCAGCATCTCCTATAGTTGCTATATATATATCAGTTGATTTTGGATTTTCTATTTCTATGTTGTTGTTTTCTAGAGTTAATAATAATCTTTCTATTCCAAGACCAAATCCTATACCACTTACATCCTTAGGTCCTCCAAGTAATTCAACTAATCCATCGTATCTACCACCACCGCAAACAGTGCTTTGAGCTCCGATATCATTAGAGATTATTTCAAATGCAGTCTTTCTATAGTAGTCTAATCCTCTAACTATAGTTTTATCAACTACAAAGTCTATACCCATTTCTGTTAGGTATTTCTTTAATGTTTCGAAGTGTTCTTTACAGTCGTCACATAAATTATCTATCATAAATGGTATGTCTTTTAAGTTTTCTTTACATTGAGGGTTTTTACAGTCTATAACTCTCATTGGGTTTTTATCTTTTCTTTCTAGACAAGTTTCACATAATACATCAGTTTTTTGGTCTAAATATTCTTTTAATTTTTTGTTGTATGCTTCTCTACATTTAGGGCATCCTACAGAGTTTATATTAACTGATAGGTTTTTAAGTCCTAATTCATTGAAGAATTGTACTGCAAGTGATATAACTTCAGCATCTACTGATGGTCCATCACTACCTAATACTTCTACACCAAATTGGTGGAATTGTCTTTGTCTACCTGCTTGTGGTCTTTCATATCTGAAGCAAGGAGTTATATAGTATAATTTTGTAGGTTGTGTATCTGCATACATTTTGTTTTCTATAAATGATCTTATAACACCAGCAGTTCCTTCTGGTTTTAAGCTTAATTGTCTGTCCCCTCTATCAGTGAAAGTGTACATTTCCTTTTGAACTACGTCAGTTGTGTCCCCAACACTTCTAGCAAATACTTCTGTGTGTTCAAAGATAGGAGTTCTTATTTCTTCATATCCATATAATGCACATATTTCTCTAAATTTCTTTTCTACATAATGCCATTTATATACATCCTTTGGTGTTACATCCTTTGTTCCTCTAGGTGCTTTACTTAACATTTTTTTGTACCTCCTCATATTTTCTATTTATCATTTCGTCAACTCTATCAATATATTGTTCTAGATTCTTGACGTTTTCTACTCTTTCAATTCTATTTTCATCTATATATACAAATTTTGTGATTGAACCTGCTCCTAAGGCTATGTTGCTTTGACGTTCCTCCATCATTTGGATGTTGTATATACATTCGTAGCCTTCCTTAGCATAGCCTATGTTTTCTAGGTTGCCTAGCATGTGTTTTTGTCTATACATATAATATGGATTAAGTCCCATCTTTTTAGCGTATTTCATAGATAAATCTATCATCTTAGACATTTCATCAAATTGAGTCAATTGATATTCGTCTATGTGTTCCTTTAGCTTAGATGTTCTCTTAACTGCTAGTGTATGCACAGTCAGACTCTCTGGTGAAAGCTTTTCGATTTGTTTTAGGGTATTTTCTACCATTTCTAGATTTTCATCCACAAGTCCTAAAATTATATCCATATTAATATTATCAAATCCTAGCTCTCTCGCCAACTGAAAACATTCAATTATATCATTTACAGTGTGTTTTCTTCCGACCTTTTCTAGAGTTTCGTCGTTCATAGTCTGTGGATTTATACTTATTCTAGTTACGTTATGTTTTTTCAAAACTTCTAGAATTTCTCTATTTATTGTATCAGGTCTACCTGCTTCTACTGTAAATTCTTTGATATTACTCAAATCGAATTCTCTATATAAACCTGTTATCAAAGTGTCCATTTCTTCAGGTGTTAAAGTTGTAGGAGTACCTCCCCCTATGTATAGTGTCTCAATTTCCTTGTTATTTTCTCTAAGTAGCTTTGCAACTCCCTTTACTTCTTCAAGCAATTTTTCTACATATAAAGGCTTCATATGTTCAAACTTGCTCAGAGAATTCGCCGGGAATGAGCAGTAATAACATCTAGTTGGGCAAAAAGGTATACTTACATATAATGATACTTTATTTTTGTCCACAGGGTAAATAAATTTTCTCTCTCTTTTAGCAATATCTAAAGCTAATTCTATTTTATCACTATTTATGTAATAATCCTCAGCTAATTTTGATTTTATAAAATTTTCGTCTTTTCCTTCATCTAATAGAGCATGTACAATTTTGACAGGTCTTATACCTGTAAGTATGCCCCAAGGCACGTTTGCTTCGAATTTCTTTTCAAGTATTTTAAACATACTTCTTTTTATAGTTTCTTTTATAGTTTTTTTGCGAGCTCTTTCATCTAGTCCACTTAGATCTCTGTAGTCTACATTGCTAAGTATTTCTTCGTAATTTTCACAGTAAACTGTCTTTGAAAAAATCTTATCTCCATGGTAAAAAATACTGTTGTCTATTACCATCATGCAGTCTCTTTCATCTAGAAATCTAAAATCAGAAGTAAATAATTTTACAAGCTCACTTACTTCGTATTTATAATCATGTCCTTTTAGAACAATTCCTACCATTTTCAATAACTCCTTTTCTGTTAGTTAAATACAATAAAAAAAATAAACCAGTACTGCTTTTATTAGCTAAAACAGTACTGGAAAAACTTAGATTTGTTGCATATATGGATTAACTCTCTTTTCTACTCCAATTGTAGAAGATGGTCCATGTCCAGGATATACTACTGCATTATCATCGTATTTAGCTAATTTTCTTAAAGATTTCATAATTTGTTTGTAATCTCCACCATAAAAATCAGTTCTTCCTATACTTCCTGCAAATAAAGTATCCCCTGTGAATATATTTTCTCCTACTTTTATACTCATACCACCTTTTGTATGACCTGGCGTGTGTATAACTTTTAATTTAAGACTTCCAAGCTCTATAATATCGCCTTCATCTACATATATATCTGCATCAAACTCAACTAATGGCCCTGGAAGCTGTGAACTTAAATTTTTTACTCTATCTATTAATACTTCTTCTTCTTTTACATGAGCCACTATTTTAGCATTTGTTCTTCTTTTTACTTCAGGTGCTTGTGATATATGATCTCCATGACCATGGGTTAATATTATATATTCTACAGTAAATTGATGCTTTTCAATTACATTTAATATATCTATAATACTTGCGCCTGGATCTATTACTGCACATTTTTTAGTCTTTTCATCTCCAAGGATATAAGTATTTTCACCCATAAATCTTTCTTCAATTGTTTCAATTATCATAAAAACCCCTCCTTAGAAAGCTTTTTTAGATTCTAATAAAATTGTAACTGGTCCATCATTTACAAGCTCTACCATCATGTGAGCACCAAATTCACCAGTTCCCACTGTGATACCTTGTTTTCTTATTTTTTCAACAAATTCTTCATATAGAGGATTTGCTATTTCCGGTCTCGCAGCATCAGTAAAGCTCGGTCTTCTACCTCTTCTACAATCTCCATAAAGAGTAAATTGAGATACTGCCATTATTTCTCCATCTATATCCTTTAAAGATAAATTCATTTTGTCGTTTTCATCTTCAAATATTCTTAAATTTACTACCTTGTCAACCATATAATCTACATCCTTAGATGTATCTTCATGAGTTACACCTAATAAAACTAGTAATCCTTTTTTTACTTCTCCTGTTACTCTTTCATCTACAGTAACCTTTGAACATGATATTCTTTGAACAACAGCTCTCATCTCATCCTCCTAAATTTTATACAATTTATAAATTCTAGTTTCTCATTCTTGAAACTTCATCAACTCCTGGAATTGATTTTATTTTCTTCATAAGTTGTTTTAATTCTGCTATATCATTAACTTCAACTAATATACTTATATTAACTGTATTGTCTTTTGAAACTCTGCAATTTACACCACTTATACTCAATTTTTCCATAGATACAATATGTATAACATCGTTTAAAAGACCTACTCTGTCTACTGCTATAACTTTTATTTCACCTTCAAATTTGCTCTTTTCAGGGTTATTCCATTCGACTTCAACAAGTCTGTTCTTTAAAAACTCATCGTTTATATTTATATTTGTACAGTCTTTTCTGTGAACTGCAACACCCCTACCTTTTGTTATATAACCTACTATATCATCTCCCGGAAGTGGGTTACAGCACTTAGCAAATCTTACTAATATATTGTCTAATCCTTTTACAGTAATACCGCTATCTTTTTTCTTTCTCTTTTTAGCATATTCTTGTTCGTCGTAGTTTTTCTTTATTTCTTTTTCTTTTTCTTGCATTCGTTTTTCTTTTTCTTGGCGGCTAACCTCTTTATTGTAGTAATCTCTTACCTTAGGCATTACCTGTGATGTAGCTATACCACCGTAACCTATAGTTGCAATCAAATCGTCTAAGCTAGGTTGATTAAATTTCTTTGCAACTTGTCCTAGGAATTTTTGAATGCTTGCATTTTTATATGGAATATTGTAGCGTTTGAATTCTTTTTCTAGTATTTCTGTTCCTCGCTCAATATTTTCTTCTCTTTTTTCTTTTTTGAACCATTGTCTGATTCTATTTCTAGCAGTTGGCGTTTGTACTATGCTCAACCAATCACGGCTAGGTCCTGGAGAATTTGTAGAAGTTATAACTTCAACGATTTCCCCATTTTGTAATTTATAATTTATTGGAACAATCTTTCCGTTTACTTTCGCACCTGTACACTTATTACCTACATTTGTATGCACTCTGTATGCAAAATCTATTGGAGTAGAGCCTGCTGGTAATTCCATGACATCTCCTCTTGGTGTAAATACATAAACTTGGCTATTAAACACGTCTTCTTTAAGCGCGTCTAAAAACTCATGTGGGTCTTTTACGTCTTTTTCCCATTCCATCATTTGTCTTAGCCATTTTAATTTTTGTTCCATTTTTGTATCATGATTTCCTGTAATTCCTTCTTTGTATTTCCAGTGAGCAGCTATACCATTTTCTGCTATCTCATGCATTTCATGAGTTCTTATTTGAATTTCTACTGGATCTCCATCAGGACCTATTACAGTAGTATGAAGAGATTGATAAAGGTTTGGCTTAGGCATAGCTATGTAATCTTTGAATCTTCCCGGCATCGGAATCCACATGGTATGAACCATTCCTAAAACACCATAACAATCCTTTACTGTATCGACTATTATTCTTACAGCAGTTAAATCATAAATTTCTTCAAATGTCTTGTTTTTCTTTTTCATTTTTTTGTAGATGCTGTAAAAATGCTTTGGTCTACCAGAAACCTCACAATTTATATTTACTTCTTTTAGTTTTTCTTCCAGTATTTTTACTATTTTATCTATATATGCCTGTCTTTGATCTCTCTTTTTAGTTATCTTGCTAGCAAGCTCTTTATAACCCTCTGGATCAATGTATTTTAGTGCTAAATCTTCTAATTCCCATTTAATCTTTGATATACCTATTCTATGAGCAATCCCACCGTATATTTCCAGCGTTTCTTTTGCTTTATATTTTGCCTTTTCTTCTGGCATATATTTAAGAGTTCTCATGTTATGAAGTCTATCGGCTAATTTAATCAAAATGACTCTGATGTCCTTAGCCATAGCTAAAAACATTTTTCTAAGGTTTTCAGCTTGAGATTCTTCTTTTGTTTGATACTTGATTTTACCTAATTTGGTAACTCCATCTACTAAGTCAGCTATGTCCTTTCCAAACATCTCCTTGATGTCTTCATACGTGTAAGGTGTATCTTCTACTACATCGTGTAGTAAACCTGCTGCTATAACCTCCATATCTAGCTCTAGATCGGCTAGTATATTCGCAACAGCTATTGGATGAATTATATATGGTTCACCCGATTTTCTAAATACGCCTTCATGAGCAGATTTAGCTAATTGGTACGCCTTTACAACTGGCGTCACATCTGCGCTTGGAGCGTATTTTTTAATTTTATCTAAAATTTCTTGCAATTCCTTGTCATACATATTACCACCTGATTTATCCTATATTTTTATATATATGAAAATAGTTGGCATATACCAACTATTATTATTTTAGTATTTAATTAGAGAATTAATATGATAATTTTTTAATTTGTCTCTTCCATTTAAAAACTCTAATTCTATTAAAAATTGTGCTGACACAACTTCTCCACCTAATTTCTCAATTAATTTGATTGCTGCTTCAGTAGTTCCTCCTGTAGCTAGTAAATCATCTACAATAGCTACTCTTTGTCCTGGTTTTATTGCATCTTTATGAACTTCTAGTATATTTGAACCATATTCTAAGTCGTATTCGAAGCTTTCAACCTCTGCCGGTAATTTTCCTGGCTTTCTAACAGGCACAAATCCAGCTTCTAAAGCATATGCAACTGGTGTACCAATTAAGAATCCTCTTGCTTCTGGTCCAACTACTATATCTATTTGTTTATCTTTTAAATCTTCTACTATTTGATCAATAGAATATTTTAAGGCTTTTCCATCTTTTAATAATGTTGTTATATCCTTAAAACTAATTCCCTCTTGTGGGAAATCTTCAATAACCCTTACACATTCCTTTAAATCCATCTAAGACTCCTCCTAATAGCTTTCTAAGTACTTATTTCTTAATTGTTCAATATTTTGTAGTATCAAACTTTCATCTAAATTAAACTTAGATATAGAACTCTTCGTAAAATCTATGATTAAAGTATTTTCTGTCTCGTTTATTTGATAATCTAGTAAATTAAACTCCTTAAATACACTTAATATAACAAATAGCTTAAGTGGCATTATTCCTAATGTCGACTTTATTTTATTAAGTGTAAGTTCAACGTGTTTATTTGTAATACAATATTTGTATATAGTTATGAATTCATTTCTGTTAGGTATTATATTTTCCATTATATTATTTAAATATAATTTATTTTTATCGTCATAATACTTCACAAAATTAGCATTTAACTTAATATTATCTAATAAATACGAATATTCTTCCTTATTATATAAAAAATCATAAAGAATAATATTATTATATATGTTTAAATCCAATTTATCAAGATAAGGAGAAAATATAAGTTTAATTTTATGCGTATTTTTAGTTATTTTTCCGAAATTTACATCAAACTCATCGTCTATAAGCGATAAATCTGAATAAGCTCTAAAAAATCCATTTAACGTATTACAAATAACAAGTGTATCACCTTCAAAGTATTGAAATATATCTTCATTTGACATATCTTCTATATTAAAATTATTTGATATTTCATTTTGTCCAAATTTTTCATCTTTTATTCTATTATTTTCTAAATTGTAATTTATTTTATATAAATTGTTCACATCCTGAGGAACTATTTTAGAAAATAGCTTTATAGATGTAAAATCCTTTATAGCTGATTTTGGATGTGCGATTCTCATATCCTTAAGCAGCAATTGAACCTTTCTATTGTTATTGTAATTATTTTCTCCAAGCTGGAACAATACATCAACCTTGTCACCTCTAGTAAACTCATCTGCAAGATAAGCCATATTAAATCCTATAGCTTCATACACAAAGTCCTTTTGAAGAGTTATCTTTAAATGCTGTTTTGAAGCCCCTACAAAGCCTATATTAGCCAGTACTAAATCTCTCATAATAAATCTAGGCGTAGGATTGCTAAGCCCAAATGGCTCTAATTTATGGAGCTCTTCTACTAAATCTAAAGTTACTTGTTGCTCCTCTAATTCATATTCTACCTTTATATTTTCAATCATATCCTCTTGAGTTAGATTGTAATCGGCTATTTTATTTACTCTTTGTCTTAGCTCTTCTATATTTTTGCTGTCCATAGATAGACCTGCTGCTTGTTCATGCCCGCCAAATTTAGTCATCAAATCCTTACACTCAACAAGAGTATCGAATATACTAAAGCCTTTTATCGATCTAGCAGATCCTGTAGCCATACCCTCCTCTATAGTAAGCAATATAGTTGGTTTATAGTATTTCTCAGTCAATTTAGAGGCTACTATTCCTATTATTCCATGCTGCCAGCCTTCCTTAGCTATTACTAAAACCTTGTCATTTTCATAAGATTTGTCGTTATTTATAATTGCTTCAGCCTCACTGTACATTTTGCTTTCTATCAGCTGTCTCTCGTTATTCTTTTCCTCTAAATCAAGAGCTATATCCTTTGCCTTTTTTCTGTCCTCTGTTGTAAAAAGCTCTACACCTAGATACGAATATCCCAAACGCCCAGATGCATTTATTCTAGGTCCTACAGAGTATCCTATATGCGATGAACCTATTTTTTGATTATCTACACCACATACCTTTATTAGCTCTTGTAAGCCTATATTTCTTCCGTTTTTCATCATATTCAGACCATTTTTTACAATTATTCTATTTTCATCCTTCAGCGGCACCATATCGCAAATAGTCGCCAATGTAACGATTTCTAGATAATTGTACATAGTCTTCTTAAATTCTTCAGGTGGTGTCAACGCTTGTATCAGCTTAAATGCAACTCCACATCCACATAGAGAATCAAACGGATAATCGCAGTCTGGTTGTTTTGGGTTTATCACTGCTATTGCATCTGGTATATCTGATTGACACTCATGGTGATCTGTGATTATTACATCCATGCCAAGAGTTTTTGCAAATTCCACCTCTGGATACGATGTAATTCCGCAGTCTACACTTATCAATAAATCGCAGCCCATTTGATTTATTTTTTCTAATGCCTCGATACTGATTCCGTATCCTTCCTCAAGTCTATTTGGTATATAGTAATTTACATCATATCCTATTGATTTAAAGTATAAAAATAATATAGATGTAGAAGAAACACCATCGACATCATAATCTCCATAGATAAAAATTCTCTCATTTTTATCTATGGCTTCTCTTATTCTATCTACAGCTTTTTGCATATCCTTCAATAAAAATGGGTCTCTCAAATAATCTAGAGACGGATTCATAAATATTTCCGCATCTTTCTCTGTTATTATGTCTCTATTTTTTAATATTTGACTTATTTCCGGGGAAATGCAAATTTTTTTGCTCATTTCATCTTCTTTTATTTTTCCAAAATGTTTTAATGTCCACTTCTTTTTATAAAGCACCAGGTTTCCTCCTAAAATTATTTTTTCCAGTACATAATTGCTTTTACTGTACTTATTTTTTCATAGACTATTCCATCTTTGCTTATATTTTCTAGATATTTTCTGACCATAGCTTCTTGAGCTTCGTCGATATCGTATTTAGATTTATATCTATTTACATATACCTTAAAAGCCTTATCAACACTCTCTTCGCTGTCCCAGCTTTGATCTATGTATTCTACATTAGGGTAATAGCCTTTTTCCCATAATATATTAAATGCATATAATATAATATCTTCTGAATTTCTTTTAGACTTTTTAACGCCTAATAGCTTATCTAATTCATCAGTTACTGAATCATTTCTTCTAGTGCCAGCACATAGAATTCCGGCATTTTTACTACAATCTATAAACTTTTCAAAGCTGTCATAATTGCATATTGCAGGTGTCATACAAGCCATAACTAGATCAAACTTATGTAGTAATCCCTCTTTTTCTATATCTAGTTTTAACCAATCATCACATCTAAATTCAACATTTTTTTTGCCGTATTCTAAAGCTTTTTTTCTTGCTGACTCGATCATCTTAGGAGATAAATCTGTTCCAATTGCTTTGAAACAGTCATCAGCTAAAGCTGTGCAATATTTCCCAGCTCCACATCCGACATCTAAAATAGTAGCGTCCTTATCTATCAAATTATTTTCTCTAATAATCTCCACAAATCTATCATTTTGAACTTCTTCTAAATCATAGCTTCCAAAATAATCAGCCTTTTCATTCCATAAATCAATAGCAGCTACACTATTTGCAGTATCATTTTCCCAAATTTCTTTTATTTTATCAATAAACATAACTCCCCCTCCACTTTAATACTATTTCTTAAAATTCAAATACAGGATCTGAAAATACAACTAAATCAAACGCATTTGCATTTAATATATAATCCATAAATTCATTTTTATCCATTTTTTTATCTTTATTTAGCTCTTTCAATTGTACCTTCAATTTTTCGCCATTTGTCTTATTAAAAAACGAAAAAGCCAAATCATCTGATGGTCTAATCTCCAATTTTTTATTGTCTTCAGTACATCCAAATATAAATCTAACTGCATCTACTGGACAAGTCTTATTTTCAGATATACAAATTATTTCATCTTCTGAAGGATTTGCATCCATCTCTAAAATCGCTGCTTCACACATTTTAAATCCCATAGCTATTCCTGGGCATTTATGTCCATGATATTCTGTAACCTTTTCCCATAATTCTTTATCAAATTTCATTCCTACATACCCCCTATTTTTATTTAAAAAATGGACATAGTATTATAATACTATCTCCATTTATCGCTTTAATTATTTATGTTTTTGAGCAGTTTCATAATAATCATTTGCAGATTTTATTAAACTTTGTTTTTCCTCTTCAGTTAATTCTCTTACAGCCTTTGCAGGAGATCCTATTATAAGAGTTCCATCTGGGAATTTTTTATTTTGAGTTACTAAAGCTCCAGCTCCTATCATGCAAAATTCTCCAATTTCAGCGCCATTTAAAACTATTGCTCCCATACCTACAAGACTGTTGTTTCCTATAGTACATCCATGAACTAAAGCATTATGTCCTACTGTTACATTGTCGCCTATAACAGTATCCACGTCCCAGCCTACATGTACTACTGTGCCATCTTGTATATTAGTATTTTCTCCTATTCTTATTTTAGCACCTTCATCTCCTCTAAGAACAGTATTGTACCATATACTTGAATTTTTGCCTATTTTCACATCTCCTATAATATCTGCACTTTCTGCTACCGGTATTGATTATATAGAATGTGGCTATAT
>NZ_JBJDXL010000345.1:0-3379 GCF_051866655.1 Intestinibacter sp. | reverse complement strand
CAGTTGGAAATGGTAATGTATCAGAGGCTTTTCTGAGATCCTCTGTCTATATATTATAGTAGGGAGAATAACCTTCATATATACCATCTTCATTAATAGCAAATGTTTGAAGAGAGACAGCATCAATGTCCAAATCAGAACCCTATAAATAGAACTAAAATATGCTGACATATGCATTATTTATATCCGGATCAGAGAATCCCTATATCTCCATTGACATAAATGATTGCTGGGATTGGGCAGGAATACGGGCAGCTACAAGGTCAAGCTATCTTTTAAATGAGGTATACTATTCATTAGCTAAATCAAGTAAATGCTTCTTCCCCCAACCTTTAACTTCTTTGTCTTCATTCTGAACATCTTCATTTAATAACTAACTGTAATCATTTAAGTTAAGAATTGTTTTTCTTAAATCTTTAAATTTAGTTTTTGTGGCTAAATATTTTCCTAACTTATTTGCACTTTTATTAGCACTTTCTGAAGCTAGCAGAACAATCTCTCGTATTTTCTACTCATTATTCTTAGCTCTGTCAACACATATATTAAAAGTTGAATAACTCTAGTTATCAATATGGAATTTCAAATCATTGGTAATTATTATCTCATTTCCATCATCGTCTAGGTAGATTTCATCCCCCTCTTTCATAGGATTGAGTATATTCCCATCATTATCAATTCTATAGAGTATACCATTTTCTACTTTAGAAAGCCATTCAATTTTATGAGTCAAATTGCAGCCTTCTAATCCATCTCTTATATAAAGATGATTACCATTAGACCGTTTTAATTCTAAGTCATAGAGATTTATAACAGTTCCAGTCTCATCATCAAAATAATTACTAACTCTTGTAACTAACTTCTCAGCTAATTTTCTTGCGAAATATTCTGGAGTTACTTCATTTAATTTAGTTCCTTCTTCTAATCCAAATGAACCCTTGAATACCTTAGGCATTATAATACCATAAGACTGAGTACGATGATTTTGTATAGTAACCAGGTTACCATTAACTAATACATTTTTTCCATCTGTTATACCATCTAAAGTATTTTGTAGAATATTATTAAAGAAGGCCATTTGGTAATTACTTAAATACTCAACAAATTGATTAGTTGTTTCTAAGGCATTTGCTTTCTAACTAGTGGGCCATTCTTCTTGTACTATACTTTTATATAAAGAATTAATAGGTATTCTATTTTCTATACTTTTTATTAATGCTTGTAATACTTGCCATTTAAAAGAATTAGAATTATCAGTAAACGCAGCTCCTAAATCAGCAGAAATAGCCTAAACAAACTGTTGCCCTATACTATACTTATCTAAATACTAATATAGATTATTAAGGCCAGAATCTCTCATAGTAAAGTAATCCTACACTATATCTAGGTCCGCAAGTTGATAGTTATTAACTCCATCTGAGAACTTAACATTATATGATTTTAAGTCCTAACCATCCATTATCCATTCCTAGAATGACTAAGGATTCATTTCTTTTAAAGTCTAATATCCAATTTGGTATACTGGAATTCCATTGTAAGATGTTCCTATCTATTTCTCTGCAACTCTATGTGGTGCAACTACCTAATATATTTTCTAAGTCCCATCCTACAGTGTTACTACATATTTATATCCCATTTCTATATCGGAAATAGAATTAAAAATAGGAGCTGACTACTAAAATGCCTCAAGTACCTATTCTGGTGTAGAAACTCCATATTCTGCCATCATTCTTCTTACTTCATCATATCTATAAGACCTAACTTTACCACCCTCATACATATTATACATTTTAATAACATCATGGGTCGGACAAAGTACGGCAAGAAGTCCTGGCATTTTAGTTTTAATACCAGCCTTAGTCATAGTTACAGATAAGATATTAACTATCTTACCATAAATAGTAGAAGAACTATATGGTAATGTACTATCTGCTCCTTGGAGGAATTTCTCATCTAGTAGGAGTTTTTTATCCTTTCTAATTTCTTGTACTAACTTAACTGCAGAATTATATAGAGCATCACCATCATTAGAATCACTTTCTACTATAGACTTCATAATAGCAGAAGTAATTAACTATCCAAATTTTGCTCTATCACCGATTGCTATTTTTCCTACTTCATCCCTAAAACCATTTGTAGCTGACTTAGTAATACTATAAAGAGCGTTATATAACTTAGTTGCCATTTCTTTAGTATAACCTTTAGCACAAGCGGCAGAAATAACCTGAGTCATTAATGATAACTCTGCATTATCAGCATGGTGTTCCTTATCAAGTTGAATTCCTGCCTACACCATTCTTACTTTCATAGTACTTAGATCAAATTTACCGTAGAATGCTTTAGCAGGGTTAACATTAGCTGCACCATGTTTTACTGCTCCAATAGTAGGCATATAGTGAATGTCAGAATGTTTTAATGGTTGATATAAATCCTCTGCAGTAGTAGCTTTGGTTACTCCTTCTTTCTTAGTTCCGTAACTATAGATAGCTTTAGTAGTTAACTATATAGATTTCTCAGAAGGTACTAACTTGCCATCCCTAAGTTCCATAGAATCCATACCACCAAACATCTTCCATAATTCATAGTTACTATCAGCTTTTCTGACAAAATTCTAATTGTCTTCTGTTTTAACTTCAGAAATAATAGAGCCATACTCATCTACTATATACTCGGCCACCTCATAGGTATTATTCCCCCTATACCCAATTATTTGTCTCATTCTATAAGGATTTTCCTAAGAATAATCAGCATAGTATATATCACCATAATTAACCTTATCACCATTGAAATCTTCTAGAATGCCCTATCCTCTCATATTGACAATTTGATTACCATTATGGTCTCTCCAAACTTTATTAGTCATATTGTACATCATATACTAATAGAATTTATCGGAACGTATTCTATCATTAGTTAATCCAAAACCTGCAGTTTTAATAATACCACCAGTTCCAGTAAGAGCATCATAGAAGTGCACAAATTGTTTCTTGTCAATACCCGCCTTATCTCCCTTTAAAGAAAAATTCTCAAGGTATACAATAAATGGGTTTACAAAAGTAGCACCATCAAAAGGTTTAGCTCTCTAGGAATCTCCTTGGTGATTATATACAGAAGCATAAATATCTTCCATAATTGCCATATTATATTCTGTAGGAATTCCTTTAATTTGTTCCAGCTAGAATTCATGCATAGAAGCAGTTAATGATACATTACGCTTATGTTGAGCGAGGAATCTAGACGCCTCTTCAGCCATTTCCCCTTCTTCTACTCTTCTTATAAGCTGATAAAAAACCTATTTAGCATTATTGATTTGTGAGAAATCCCTTCCCATAAAATCCTTAGTATATTTATTCTTTAAGTGCTCATTAGAAGTTACTAGAAT
>NZ_JBJDXL010000344.1:0-3389 GCF_051866655.1 Intestinibacter sp. | reverse complement strand
TATCCATATAGACTTTTAGATAGTCTATCTAATAACTTCTCATTTCTATCTATCGACTTCTATATTTGTTCTTGAAATCTATCTATATCAACCTTTCCCCCTTTCTTATAGACTCCATAATACTTTTTAAGAGCATCTTCTTCAAGTTTCTATGCTGCTACAAATGCTTTCCTAAATTCGCTAAGTTCATTTGCATCAGTAATAGAAGAAGGATTAAGAAGACCTTGCTTAACTTGCTTATATAATTTTGCCCCTTCTGGACTTACTGATTTATCAAGATTTGCTAGGTTATTAGCAATATCATTCTGAATATCTCTCTTCTTGAAGTAATCAGTATATTGTTTCTTTTCTTGCTCTTTCTGCTTAGCATCATATTCCATCTACTACCAGAATCTATCCCAATTATCAAAACTCTTAGCCATTTCAGCCTATCTATATTTATAGATATTGGAAAGAGTCTATAACATACTAAGTCTATTCTGCATAGCAGTATTCCAACGATTATTAGTATTTTCTTTTTCCTACTGCCATGCCTGCTCTGATGACGCTCTTAATTGAGCATTATTCTAAGCAGCTCCTTGCTATAGATATTCTTGACCTTTAAGTTCTCCTTCAAGCTATGTTGCTTTCTATAAATCTGCATCAGAAGTAGTCATTTTGTTAGCAAAGTTTCTAACATTAGCATAACTCTTCTAACCTCTAAATAAAGCATCAATATCTCCAATTATACTTCTATGGAACTCTAATGGATCTCTCAAGAATGGCCTTTCATTGTCTATAGACATCTAGGTCATTCTCCTGTTTATTATATCAGCTGCAATAGCTCTAGGTAATCCATAGAGTAATGTATTATTTAGAGGATTCTTATATCCTTTAGCCCATTCTGGTAAATCACTATTATTACCACTTCCATCAACCCAAGTACCATTTCCTTGTTTTTCTGTACTATTTCCAGGTTCTATTACTTCATCAGGTTTTTCTGTTGTTTCTGGTTTTGTAGCTTCATTAGGTTTTACCTCTGGAGATACAAGTTCCCAACTCTTACTGTCTGCATTAAACTTAATTTTAGTCCCATTTATATCAATAGGTTCTTCTTTATTCTAAAGATAAGTAATTAAAGCCTATCTGTTATAGGTAGTAGGACCTAACCAATCTTCTTTATCTTGACTATATCCGAAGAAATCGTTGAAGCCAGTTTCATTAAATTTCTTATTCCACCTAGAGTATCCTTCAGCTGCTTGCAGACTAAATTGTAGTTTATCTGCCCTCTATATATTACTTAGTTCATTTAGAATGCCTACTAATTTAGTGGCATTTAAATTTTCAATTGTTGATAAGTTATTAAACATCTTATCAAAATTGTAGTATTTATCCCACAGGCTAGTATTATTAGCATTTTCTTCAGTATCTTCTACTTTGAGATACTCATTATTTCTAAATTTTTTACCTTCCTAAAATATCTAGATGGTTCCTCCCGATTTTCTACTAGCAATAGCCTATTGCTGAACAATATTCCATATTTCCTCATCTGATTTTCCAGCAAGTCGTTTAGGAAATCTCTTCTTCCAATATTCAATAGTTTTTCTATAAACTAAGTCATCTACTGCCTTATCAAATCTCTTCTTAGAGAGCTAACTATTTGATTTTCTAGTTGGTTGAGGAGTAGATTGTGAATTATTATTGTATAGAGGATTCTTCTCTCTAAAGAATCCAAAAGAATTATCCTCTGAATCAGAACTTACCATTCTATCTACCTTATTCATAAGCCAAGCATTAGACCGTTTCTTCGGTACTACCTACCCACTTACTGCATCATAAGTATATCCTGTTGGTAAATATTCTCTCTAAGACCAATCCATTTGAGCATAATCAGTACCTCTTTCTATATCTGGATTTCTATGAAGTGGATGACGTAGATGTGAGAAAGTTCCAGAAATAAATTCAGTGCCTAATTCTTCATTAGGAGCTACCTCTTTTAATATCTTATTCTGTTCTTCTATTCCCTTAGCTTTCTTTAGTTTATTAAACTACTCCTCTGACATTTTTATAGATTTTCCAGACTTAACAGGAACATCTACATAATTTGATGCTACCTAATTTCTTGCCTATTCCCTATTCCTAGATACTGTAGTTCCTTTAGATCTTGCTGCACCAGTAATAGCTTTAATTCCGGCTAAAGCATCTCTCCAATCTGCTACTGTCATTTCAGATGGATTACTTATCATTTTAGCAAAAGCATTTGCTGAAGTAACCATACCTATACCAGACATAATAGCTAATGCAGTTTTTACTACTGGTTTAAGAATTTGAACTATTTTAGTTGTTTTTGCAGAAGCTCCCCACCCAGGAATTAAACCAAGAACATCCATTCCTAATCCAAACAAAGCATTCTTAGTAGTGTCCCATGTAGACATACTATCATCAGCAATATCAGCTCCTATATTACCTATAGTACTACCAAGACCAAGACCAGCAGATGTTACCGTACCATAACCAGGAATAAAAGAAGAAATCATAGCTGCTATATCCATTCCAGCAGTTGTAAGTCTTGTTATGTCAACTCCTGATAATTCTTCTGAAGGTTTTCTCTTCTCTGCTCTTACTTCTTTCTCTGATTTACCTGGCTCTTTAACTTCTTTAAATATAGCACGAGTTTCATCTTCCTTAGCTTTTTTCTAATTCCAAAACTCCTATCCAAGACTTTCTATACTACCACCTTCCTATTTCTTACTTACTTTATTCTAAGAATCATAAGTATCATAAGCCATTGCTTGCTATACTGTATCACTAAGATCTAGTAATCTTTCCTCATATTTTCCAAGTATAGGGTTATATGCTATATAACTTTTTCTGTTTAAATCTACAGAATTTGGAAGAATAACATATCCATTATTATCTGGAGTTCCAAAAGAACCAATAGCATGTAAAGCTTTTAAATATGGTGTAACTCCCTTTGCATTGCCTTTCCTTAATTCTCCTACAATATATGGGAATTTAGATTCAAGAATACGCTTTAATTCTATTTGTTGATCATTAGTTGATAAATTTTGTAAGTTATGATATTTAAGTAGAGCATTTAATGTTCCTTCTATTCCGGCTTTTCTAGCTTCATCATTTTCATACTCACTAAATGTAGTAATATCACCAGTAATAGGTTTATTAAGCTAAGGAATTGAACTAAAAAATTCATCTCTTTCTAAATTATATAATTTATCATCTAAGTCTTTCTATTCTTTCTACTTTTTAATTTCCTCTTCTTTTTGTGCAAGTTCCTACTACTTAGAATCTGGTAATTCTTTCTTCTCTCCAGTAGAAAAGAATCCAGTAGTGAATTCATCACCTATACCAGCAGCTCTTAATGCTATCTACGCCTCTGAATTATATCCATT
>NZ_JBJDXL010000343.1:0-15446 GCF_051866655.1 Intestinibacter sp. | reverse complement strand
CCACCGTGTGGTGCTCTAGATCCACATCCAAATGCCATTGATAAGGCACCTGCTACAGCTGACCCAATTACACAAGAAGGTATAACTCTCGCTGGATCTCCTGCTGCAAATGGTATTGCACCTTCTGTTATAAATGATGCACCCATTACATAGTTTACTATACCTGATTTTCTTTCACTTTCTGTGAATCTATCCTTGAAGATAGTAGTCGCAAGTGCTATTGCTAGAGGAGGAACCATACCACCTATCATAACTGCTGCCATTATTCCAAATTGTTCTGGACCTGCATTTGCAACAGTAAGTTGTGCAGTACCAAATACATATGCTGCTTTGTTGAATGGTCCACCCATGTCAATTGCCATCATTCCAGCTAATATAGCACCTAGTAAAATTTTACTACTTCCACTCATTGATGCTAAGAAATTGTTAAGTCCTGAGTTTATAGCTCCAACTGCTGGATTTATAGCCATCATGAATAATGCCATTAGAAGTATTCCAAATAGAGGGTAAAGTAAAACTGGTTTTATACCTTCTAATGATGCTGGTAATTTAGAGAATAATTTTTTAAGTAAAACTACTATATATCCACCTACAAAACCTGCAATTAGTGCACCTATAAATCCTGAGCTTACTGGGTTAGAGTTTGCAAAATCCATTAAATTATTAAATGCATATCCATCCTTCGCTAAAACTCCACCTACGAAACCTACTGCTAAACCTGGTCTATCTGCTATACTCATAGCGATATATCCTGCTAGTATTGGAAGCATAAAGTTGAATGCTTGACCTCCTACAGTTTTGAAAAATGCTGCTAAAGGTGTATTCATACCGAAGTTAGCTGGGTTTATGCTATAGTCATCTAGTAAGAAGGCTATTGCTATTAGTATACCTCCACCTACTACGAATGGTAGCATGTGAGATACACCGTTCATTAAGTCTTTATAGAATTTTCTACCTAGACCTTCTTTTTCATTTGATTCTTCTTCAGCTGCTTCAGCTCCATCTGCATGGTATATTGGAGCATCTCCCTTTACTGCTCTTTCTAATAATTCGTCAGCTTTATGTATTCCATCGGCAACCTTAGTTATTATTACTTTTTTGCCGTCAAATCTCGCCATTTCTACTTTTTTGTCTGCTGCAACTATTATACATTTTGCATGTTCTATTTCATCCTTAGTTAAAGCGTTTTTAATTCCTCCAGAACCGTTAGTTTCAACCTTTACTGTTATTCCCTTTTCTTCACCCTTGTTAGTTAAGCTTTCTGCTGCCATGAATGTATGTGCTATACCTGTTGGACAAGCAGTAACTGCTAGAACTTCTGGATATCCATCATTTGATGAAACTTCTTTTGTTTCAGCTTTAGTTTCTTCTTTTTGTTCTTCAGGGAATTTTTCAGTTTCCTTTTTATCTATTAATGATAAAAATTCATCTACGCTTTTTGAATCGATTAGGCTGTTTTTAAAATCTGCATCCATTAATATTGTAGATAATCTTGATAATACTTCTAAGTGAGTGTTGTTTGCTCCATCTGGTGCAGCTATCATAAAGAATAAGTTTGATAAGCTACCATCAAAAGCTTCGTAATCTATTCCTTCTTTTGTAATCCCTGCAGCTAGACAAGCCTTTTTAACTGCTTTTGTTTTAGCATGAGGTATTGCTATACCTTCTCCTACTGCAGTTGTACTTAATTCTTCACGAGCAAGTATTGCTTCTTTGTACTCTTGTTTGTCATTTAAGTTTCCACTTGCATTTACTAAGTCTACCATTTCATCTATTACATCTGGTTTTGTTTTAGATGAAAGGTTTAACTTTATAGATTCTTTTGATAATAAATCTGTAATTCTCATAATCATTACTCCTTTTTATTATTTTATATATTAGTCCTTATTATTACTAGGAATTTTAATCTTTATAAATTATATATTTTATAACACATAGGAAATTATATTCATTTTTAAATTGTGAATAAATATAATTTCCGTACATGTGTTTCAAGAAAATCTACATTATAGACCTTTAGGATAAAGATTTTCTTATTTTTTCAACATTTATTTCTTTTACTAATCTATCTATAAATTCTCTAGATGCTAAGTCAGAAGAAAATGCTGTTGCTCCTCCACTTGCTGCACCAAGTCTTAGTGCTTCTTCGTAGCTACCTGTCTTTAAATATCCACTTACAAAGCCTGCTACCATTGAGTCCCCAGCTCCAACTGAGTTTACAACTTCGCCTTTTGCAACACTACTTATAAATACCTCGTCGTCTTCTGAAACTAATAGCGCTCCATCGCCTCCCATAGATATTAGTACGTTTCTAGCTCCCATTTCTTTTAATTTTCTAGCGTAGAAAATTACGTCTTCTGTTGATTTTAATTCTACATCGAACATTTCAGCTAGTTCGTGGTTGTTTGGCTTTATTAAAAATGGTCTGTATTTTAATACGTTTAAAAGTAAGTTCTTAGTTGCATCAACTACTACCTTTATGTCCTTTGAATTTACTCTTTCCATTATTTTTTCGTATAATTTCTCATCTAAGCATGATGGAATACTTCCTGATAATATTAAAATATCTCCATCAACTAATTTATCTATAATTGCGTAAAATTTATTTAATTCTTCTTCACTTATTTTAGGACCTTGCCCGTTTATTTCTGTTTCTTCATCGCTTTTTATCTTTACATTGATTCTTGTGAATCCTTCTTTTACTTTTATGAATTCAGATTTTAAGTTTAAATCCTTTAAAGAATTCACTATGTAATCTCCTGTAAATCCGCTTACAAATCCTAAAGCTATGTTGTCGTTATCTAGATTTTTTAATATTCTAGTTACGTTTATTCCCTTTCCACCTGGATAGACATGCTCTTCAGCAACTCTGTTGACTTGTCCATTTGTCAAATTATTTACTTTTATGACATAATCTATAGATGGATTAAGTGTTACTGTATATATCATTATTCCCAAGCCTCCTTTATATTATTTGTGCTCGTTTTCTTTTGTTTTATTCTATGTTTTAATAATAAACTAAATTTATTTTTTCAAAAAGGCAAAAAATTTCTCTTAATTAAAAGAGAAATTTATCGCTTTTTCCATTTTTTTCAATTTTATATTTTTAAAACGTTGAAATTACTAGGTTTTCCCTACCAATTTAAAGACACTAAAAAGTCAGTATCAACTAAAACATCTTTATAAATTTTTCGTAATTTTTATTTTCGCAAATGCTTATTACCTTTGATACTGAACCCACCTGCTTGTATATTATCGAAAATAATCTTTCGTAGTCGAATATTTCATCCTTGTCGATAGCTAAAGTCAAAATTAATCTGACTTCTCCTAAAGTCCAAGGTATAGGCTCATCTAGTATCCCTACTGCTATTTTATTTTTCAAAATCTTGCCATTGGCGCCGTGTGGAAGCGCCACCATATTTCCTATTTCTGTAGTGGCTATTTTCTCCCTATCGAAAAACGAGTTTTTCATGTCTTCATCTATTGCGCCTTTTTCTAGAAGCTTACCTCCTAAAAAATCAATGACATCTTCCTTTGTTTTGAATTTCAAATCAGTGAAAAACAGCTCTCTATCGAATAAATCTCTAGGCTCAACTTCTTTGTAAATTTTACCTGTCTTCATAAATTTTTCGATTATTTTCACTTCATTGTCGTTCAAAAGAGGAGAAACTGTTATTACAGGCACTCTTTCAAATTTCATATCTACTGTAGATATTATAAAATCAACCTCTAGAGCGTTTATGTAATCTATTAAATAAGCAGGTATTATTTTTACTATTTCTATTTTATCCTCAAATAGATACTCTAGTTTATTTTTTATCAGCATAGAAGTACCTATTCCAGATACACATACTATTATTACCTTAAATACCTTTTTCTTTTGGTTGTGTGCGCATCTTTCTATTGCCCCTCCAACATGTACTGCTATATTCGATATTTCTTCGTCGTCTAATTTTAGTTCTAGCTCTTCTTCTATTGTTTTTTTGGCTATCTTACCTAATTCATATGCGTAAGGATATTTTATCCTTATATCAACTGGCAGTACTCCGTATTGATTTATGCCTAGCTTCATCTTTTTGTAAATGCTATTTATATGATCGTAAAGGCATTTTTCAAAAATTTCGTCGTTGCTGATGTCTATAGATGTCGCTATTTTCAAGTTTTTACAGAATTTTTTTATTGCACTGAGTATCTTTTCTTTATTTTTGTCGTCGTTCATTATCAACTCTCTTTCAATTAAATAATCGTTGATATACTGTTCTATAAACTCATTTTCCTCTTGACCATTTCTGCTTAATTTTATAAATATTATACTGCACAAGTTTTTAAACTCTGTATCGCTTAAAACCAAGTGTTTACTGCTCAACATACTCAAAATTATGTTTTTCAGATTAAACATATTATCGGCTACTCTATCAGTTAAAAAATCCTTTAAACTCAAATCATTTTCTTTTTTAGAGCATATATCGAGTATAAACCTTATTATATCCTCTTCCTCTGCTTCTATCGTTATACCTTGCTTGTGCTTTGAAACTACAGCGATATTGTATTTTTTCAAAATAGATTTTACTTCTTTTAAATCGTTTTTTACTGTAGAGACGCTGATATACATCGAATCTGCCAGTTCTTCTAGCTTTATAGTATTATCTTCTTTTGTAGTTAAGTTTATCAAGCTTTTTATAATGTAATCAATTCTGTCCACATTTCCCAAATATTGACTTGGAATAGTTATGTGATCAAATGAGCCTTCTATTTTATATCCTATTCCACGAATTGATACTATTTTTCCATCCTTACTGCTTTTATTTATATCCTTTATCTCACTTTGTATAGTTTTTGTAGAACATCCAATTTCTTCGCTAAGAGCTAAACTACTAACAGGATCTTTGGAATTTTTTAATATTTCAATTATATTTAAGGCTCTTATACTATAAATAATGAAAATCAACCCCTTTAAAAGTTAAGTAGTATTCCGTATCTTTGTTTCTAACTTTACATTATTATTTCTTTTTCAAACTAGCAAGCGCTGCAAAAGGATTGTTGAATGCTTCCATATCTTTGTTTTGATTTTTCAAGTATTTATTTATGTCTTTTTTAGAAGCTTTTCCCTTCTCTTCTGCTTTCCTTTTGTTAAATGAAGATAATTTTTCTCTATATCCACAGCTACAAGTAAATATTTTTCCTTCTCCCTCGCCTTTTAGTTCAAGTCTTTTGTGGCAGTTAGGACATCTTGCATTTGTCGTTTGAGAAATTAATTTTCTAGTGTTGCATTCCCTATCCTCACAGACTAGCATCTTTCCTCTTTTGCCGTTTACTTCTAACATAAATTTACCACAATTTGGACATTTATTTCTAGTTAGGTTGTCGTGTTTAAATTTATTTTCGCTGTTTTTTATTTCCTTTACAATAGTTTTTGAGTAATTTTTCATTTCATTTATAAAATCACTCTTTTTACTCTTTCCTTTAGATATATCTGTTAATGTTTTTTCCCATTTTGCTGTTAGCTCTGGGCTTTTTAAGTCAGTTGGAGCCAAGTCTAGTAGCTGTCTTCCCTTTGATGTAGTGTGAATTTCTTTATTTTTTAGCTCGACAAAGAAGGAATTAAATAGCTTTTCTATTATGTCTGCTCTAGTAGCTACAGTTCCTAGGTTGTGTTTTTCCATTTCTGTAAGCAAAGTCGCTTCAGTTAAATATGAAGGTGGATTTGTCTTTTTGCTTTCTATCTTCACACTTTCTATTTTTAAATTGTCATTTACTATCACGTCTACTGCTGAATCTATTATATCGTCGTCTTCGTGATTATAGTTTTCTCTCCAGCCTAGCTTTTTGATTTTATTCCCCTTAGCTGTAAATATCTCGCCTTTGCAGACTGCCTTTATTGTAGTCTGTTCGTATTCAAAAGGAGGACATAATACACTTAAAAATCTCTTTACTACTAAATCGTAAATTTTTCTCTCTTTATCCGATAAATCGCCTAAGAACACTCTCTCCTCTGTCGGGATTATAGCGTGGTGATCACCTACCTTTGAATTATCTACAAATGATTTATTTGGTTTTATCTTAGTCTTTAGTAGTTTTGTACAGACCTTTGAGTACTCACTCGTATTTACCGCCTTGATTCTGTCCTTTAAAGTGTCTACTATATCGTCTGTCAGATATCTCGAATCTGTTCTCGGATATGTAAGCACCTTGTGATGCTCGTATAATTTTTGCATTATAGAAAGTGTTTCCTTTGCTGAATATCCAAAAATTTTATTTGCATCTCTTTGAAGCTCTGTTAAGTCGTAAAGAGCTGGTGAGTATTTCTTCTTTTCTGATTTTTTTACTTCTACAATTTTTAAATCTTGATTTACTATTTTTTTCTTTATATTTTCTATTTTTTCCTTGTTAAAAGTCGTAGTCGAGTTGTTTTTATCTGCCCAAGATAATTTTAAAAGGCTGCCTCCCTTTTCAGCTAATACCTCTAGTGTGTAGTAATCCTTTGGCTTGAAACTTCTTATTTCCTCTTCTCTTTTTAAAATCATCGCCAATGTAGGAGTTTGAACTCTACCGCAAGATAAACTCGCATTGTACTTTGTAGTAAGCGCTCTAGTTGCATTTATACCTACTATCCAGTCCGCCTCTGCCCTTGCTATTGCTGAATAATAAAGGTTGTTGTAGTCTCTTGAATCTCTTAGCTTTGAAAATCCTTCTTTTATAGCCTTGTCTGTACTTGAAGATATCCATAGACGTTTAATAGGCTTTTTAATATGAGCCTTCTCTATTATCCATCTCGCTACTAGCTCTCCTTCTCTACCTGCATCAGTAGCTATTACAACTTCTTTTATGTCGTTTCTATTTAATTGAGCCTTTACTGTGTTAAATTGCTTTGAGGTCTTTTTTATTACGACTGTCTTTAATTCCTTTGGAAGTATTGGGAGATCATTCATTTCCCATGATTTATATCTCTTATCATATACCTCTGGATCAGCAAGCGTAACTAGATGACCTAGAGCCCATGTCACGACATATTTTTGTCCTTCTATATATCCATTTTTCTCATTTTTGCATCCTAAAACTCTAGCTATATCCCTTCCTACAGAAGGTTTTTCAGCTAAAACTAATATTTTTTCCATATTCTGTCCTTTCTAAAAAGCATTTTCTATATTAGTATATATTATCACTTAATAATTTTTTTGTATATTTTTTATTTTTTATATATTTTATTATAAACTATTTATATCTATCGTTTATCCCTGAATAATTTTTACATAATAAGTTCTATTTCTAGGTCCATCAAATTCACAAAAATAAACATCCTGCCAAATTCCCATGATAAGATTTCCATCGTCTAATATCAACGTTTGAGATGGTCCTACTGTAGATGATTTTAAATGTGCATGAGAATTTCCTTCAAAATGTCTGTAGTTTTTATCGATAGTAGGATATGCCTTTTCAAATCCATAAATCATATCTCTAACTACATCTGGGTCTGCGTTTTCATTTATAGTTATTCCGGCTGTAGTATGCGGACAGTATACAACCACTATTCCGTCCTTTATGCCGCTTTTTAATATATCCTCTCTTATAGAATTAGTTATTTTTATCATATTTTGAGTTTGATTTATTCTAAGCTCGTGTTTAAATAAGTTCATATTCTCTTCCTCTATTTCTTAAAATTATTTCGTATTCGCTTCCAAATTGACAAAAATCCTTTTTCAATTTATACTCTTCACTATTATCATCCAAATTGATTATATTTAGTCCTTTGCCATCCTTTATGAATACATCTATAAATTCCTGCTCTCTTATCTTTACCATTTTTTTGACCTCTGGACCGGGATTAAACTCTACCTGCTTAGGAGAAGTATATGTAAATATTCTACAAATTTCCCTATCTAGAAAATCTCCTTCACTTATGTCCTTTACCTCATATCCCTCGTACTTCAAATCCTCTATTTTTAAATCTAGACCTATTTCTTCTCTAATTTCTCTAAGCATCGCATCTTCCACGACTTCTCCAGCATCTATATGACCGCCGACTGTTATATCAAATAAAAGCGGAAAATCCTTAAACTCAGCCCTCTGCTGCATATATACAAATCTACCGTCTTGAGATTCCTCTACGACCCAGCAGTGTACTACTTGATGCAAAAGTCCTTTTTTATGAGCGTTTTTTCTAGTATCCTGTCCTATTATCTCTAATTCGTCGTTAAATATATCTAGTATTTCCTCCATGACTAATCTCCTATTTTACTGTTTAGTATTTCTTCGTATATTTCATAATCACCTTGGCTAAAGCACACAAAATATACTTTTTCTATCTTATCTTTGTATTTTTTTATCATATCTAAAACTGTATCGCAGGCTATGTTTGTAGCCTCCACTATAGGATAGCCGTATATTCCAGTACTTATCGCTGGAAAAGCTATTGTCTTAAGTCCATTTTCAATCAAAACCTCTAGTGATCTTCTATAGCAAGAAGCCAGTAATGCAGGCTCATTTGAATTTCCACCTCTATAAACAGGTCCTACTGTATGAATAACATGCTTACTTGGTAAATTATATCCCTTTGTTATCTTAGCATCGCCTGTATTGCATCCATTTAAAGTTCTACATTCCTCTAAAAGCTTTCTTCCTGCAGCTCTATGTATAGCGCCGTCTACACCACCGCCGCCTAAAAGCGATCTATTAGCCGCATTTACTATAGCATCTACGTTTAGTTTTGTTATATCTCCCTTTATTATTTCAATTTTTTTCATTGTAGTCACCTCTTTTAGTACTATTTTACTATATTATTCTTCCAATTAAAAATATTGTTTAAACAAAAAAGGGATATCACAAAATAAATTTGCAATTATCCCTTTAAATCTATAATTTATAGAAAATTATTTACCTAATAATTTATTTACAGTTGTCGAAGTATTTTTATATGGTGAATAAACTGTATATTCATTACCAGCTTTATCCTTATAAATTACATAAGATGATGCTGTCATTTCTGTATCAAATTGAGCCTCTGGAATATTTATTATTGTTCCTAAGTAAGTTACATAATTTTTTTCTTCATTTACTTCATAATTTACCTTGCCCACAGATCTAGCAGTATTTGGAGTATTTAATGTTAAAGCTTCACCTTCTGGTATTAATCTAGCAGGTATTATCAATGTACCTTTTTCAACTATTTCATCGCCATCGTCGTATATTTTAGTACCAAATCTTATACCGCTTTTACTATCTACTACAGCTTTAACTTGAGCACCTAGCATATCCACATGCGCCCATTTAGCTGTGTATGTAACATTTTCTGTATATGCTTGTCCTGATTTATATTCTGTAGTTATATCATCGATATCTTTATACCATCCTACAAAAGTATATCCTGATTTAGTAGGGTTTTCTGGAGTATAATCTAATACATCTTCTTTACCTACAGCCTTTTCTACTACACTATCTCCATTATCTGGATCAAATGTTACAGTTGCATCGTTATTTTGATTAGATGATACAACTTTTTCTTCATCTACTACTCCATCGCCATCTTTATCGATTTTAAGTACTGTATCTTTTGATTTATCACTTCCTGTAGTGATAATTGTATCTGCAGTTACTTCTACACCTTCAATACTTCTTTCCTCTTCTAACTCGCCATCTTCATTAAAGTAACGAATAGCGTAATCCATAGTACCTTCATCTGTTCCATTTAAAGTAATTTTATAGTCTTTATTTTCTTCTAAACAGAACATTTTTATTTCGTCATTTTGTCCTATTATATCCATTCTACCAAAAGATGTCTCAGAAGTACATTCTGATGCTGATGAGTTTAATGCTTCTCCATTTAATTCTACATCCACATCAACTGGACAAGCCACGCGAAGAACTATATATTTAGAGCCTTCAGGTGTTTCATTTTCTGTTTGTTCATCAGATAATGTACTAGCACCTGTAGTAATTTCTAATTTTTGCATTATCCAATTTATAGCTTCTTCATTTTTTACAGTTTGGTTATGGCTAATATCTAAAAACTTATATCTATAATTATATAAACCGTTTACTTTTTCCATCATTGATGCTGAAAGATAAGGTACTGTTCCATCACCCTTCATATCATATTCCAAATCATCTTCATACCATATTTTATTTACATCATTTCCTATTAAATCAAACTCAATAGAAGTTATTGTAGGTTGATTCTTACCAATTAAAAAATAAGCATCTTCATAATCTAGTAAATTATTATAGCCCTCGCTACTTAAAATTGACTCTTGGAACTGTACAGCTTGACTATATAAGTCTGAATATATCCCCTCACATACATCTGCATATTCTTCGTCTGAAAGCAAATCGTAAGATATTAAAGATTTCTTTCTCATAGGTGTCTTTGAGATATAATTTTTCGTAGGTATTACTTCTGAAGTTGAAATAATAGATGATTTTGTACTTTTAGTTAATCCACCTAAAAAACCTAATGCATTATCTTGCCAAAACTTTGCATTTGTAACATCGACTTTTTCAGTTAAAATATCCCAATTTTGTACGCTATTTATTATACACGGTGCACCTTCATAAGGAGTTGCACATGTGATAATTCTATCTACCTTATTATCATCTTTATATTGAGAATAATAGCTAGATGCAACTAATCCTCCCATAGAGTGAGCAAGTAGATCTACCTTATCAGCCCCTAATGTATTAATAAATTTTCTCAATTCTGTAGCATTATATGAATTGCTCTTCATCCAGTTATAATTAAAAATATAAACTGGTCTATCAGTAGAATTACATAGCGAATCTATAAGCTTTTTATATGTATATAATGCACCGTATTCTCTTTTATATTTTGAAAAAGCAAAAACTTTGTCATCTTTATCAAGTGCATTTAAATTTTGTTGATTTTCAGGTGGTTTAACATATACACCCTTTAATAATTTATCGCTTAGAAATGCAACTCCACCTAAGCTTGGATCTGGATCCCATACAAGAGTATCCTCATCAAACACTGTACTACTAGAGAATAGTCTACTTCCCATAATCCCTGGCAGTATTATAATAGGATCCTCATCTTGATCACTAGGCTCTACTTTATCTGGATCTTTAACTATAATAGTACAAGTTGCAGTTTTTCCATCTGAAGTTGTAGCTGTAATAGTAGTAGTTCCAGTATTTTCTCCTAATTTTAGAGATAAAACTATACTCGTATTGTATTCATCGATTATCTTACTAGTACATTCTGTTTTTTCTATACTTAAGATACTTGAATCACCTACTTCATAGGTTATATCTGTAGGAGCTATTTTATCTGATTTAAAAGCTAAACAAATTTTGCTATTAGAATTTATATTTTCAGTATACTTTGGTTGTTGAAATTCTAAATATGTGCCATAATAGCCTTCTTCAATAGATTCAAAATTTACAAGATGCCCTTCTGCATATGTTTCAGCATAAGAACCAGTATATCCATATATATTTAAATAATCCTTGTAAAAAGTACCATAAGGGAAGAAAGCCTCCTTATCTATAGATGTAACACTATCTGGTATTACTGCTTTTCTAGTTAATGTTGATCTACAGTAAAAAGCATTTTTGCCTATAGTAGTTACGTTATTTGGTATTATAATTTCAGTCAATTTGTCACAATATTCAAATGTATAGTCTTCTATAGCTGTTATTTGACTTGGTAAACTCATTTTAGCTAAAAAATCACAATGGCTAAATGCTTGTTTTCCGATATTTGTAACAGTATACGGTATTGCAACACTAGTAAGGCGACAATATTGAAATGCTCCCTCTTCTATATTTTTTAATCCATATGGTAGTATTATTGTCTGAATATATGAATCAGAAAAAGCATATTCACCTATAGTAGTTACATTATCTGGTACTACATAATCTATAGTCGTCAAATCATTTTGTATTACATTATCCTTTTTCCCTGCTGGATACATAACTAATGTAGATAAATCCTTTGAAAATACAACGCCATCAATACTTGAATAATATTCATTTTCATCATCTACAGTTATGCTAACAAGTTTGCTACAGTATCCAAAAGCTACTTTTCCTATACTTTTTACACTCTTAGGTATTGTTATACTATCGATTTTAGTATATCCAAAAGCGTATTGTCCTATACTTTCAACTTTATTTGGTATATTAAAATAAGTTAAATTATAACAGCTAGCAAATGCCTCTTTTCCTATAGCTGTAACTCCATCTGGAATTTCTATTTTGCTAAAATCACAGCGACAGAATGTACTATCCTCTATAGTAGTTAAACCCTTTGATAAATTTAAACTCTTCAATGAAGTGCAGTAGTAAAATGCATATTTTCCTATACTATCTACATTATCAGACATCGTAACAGAAGGTAATTTACTACATTTATAAAATGCATATCCTCCTATACTAGTTACAGTATCTGGTATATCCATTTGGATTGCTAATGCAGAACACTCATAAAAAGCGCTTTCACCTATATATGAAATTTTTTGTGGTATATTCACTTTGTATAATTTAGAGCATTTATTAAATAATCCATTTTCCAAGCTCTTCAAATTATTAGAAAGAGTTACTTCTGTTAAAGCTGTGCAATTTGAAAACGCATATCCTCCTATATCAGTTACAGAGTCAGGTATTGTTATTTTTGTTAAAGCTTTACAATTTAAAAATGCATATTCCCCTATATCAGTTATAGAGTCAGGTATTGTTATTTCTGTTAAAGCTGTACAATCTGAAAATGCATATCCCCCTATACTCATAGCATTTTGAGATATAGTAACATCAGTTAATTTAGTACAGTAATAAAAAGCTCTATTTCCTATAGTCACTACAGTATCCGGTATTGTTATGTCTGTAAATTTACAATATTCAAATGCTCCATTTCCTATAGTCACTACAGTATCTGGTATTGTCACACCTTCAAGATATGTAGATTGAAATGCAAAATCGCCTATAGCAACTACCTTCATGCCATCGATTTCAGAAGGTATGACAATAGTTTTATCACTTCCTGTATATCCAGTTATTGTCACACTGCCATTTTCTTCAGTATAACTGAAATCTTCAAAAGTCAAATCTGTAGTGCTAGTAGTTTCAGCTCGTGCTATGTCTGCTATATTTTGTAGATTTTCGGTGTTTATCTCAAAATCGCTTATAATCGATTTTGCCGTCTGATAGATTTCACTCGTCTGCGCATAAGACACAATTTGAGACAAACCCGAGTTAAATACAAAAGAAGCAGTAATTATAAATACTATTGTTTTCTTGAGTATATTCCTCATTCTTCTAATCCCCCTTTTTTAAATTATTTTTAGATTTTTTTAAAATAAATAATCTATTATTACTTATTTATATAGTAGCAAAAATCCCTTTTTTATATAATAACAAAAATCCCTTTATTTAGCATAAAAATTTAAATCTAAACACAATTTTTTAAGAGTATATTAATAAAATCCTAAATTTTCTCCAACTAATATTACTATTTTTACCATATTACCATTAAAATTAAAAATATTGTTTAAAAATAAAAATGCGAAAGTTACATATATTTACAATTCTGTAATTTAAAAAGTATTTTATTGTATCAGTAAAATGCTGATGATAAAATTAAATTATATAATAACACCGAGGGAGTGAAGGATATGTACGGTTTCTCTTTTGATGATGTATTTAGTATATTATTTTTTGTAGCATTTTTATTTGTATTTAGCATATTTGTACTTACAGGGCTAAAATCAATTACTGAATGGAATAAAAACAACAACTCACCTAAGTTGACAGTAGATGCAACAGTTATTAAAAAAAGAAATCAAGTTAGCAATAGCGATTACTTAGACCATAATGGCATGGTGCATACCACAAGTTCGATAACTTATTATGTCACATTCCAAGTGGAAAGAGGCGATCAAATGGAGATGCGTTTAAGTAGAAATGAATATATAATGCTAGCTGAAGGTGATTATGGAAAACTTACATTTCAGGGTACAAGATATATATCCTTTGAAAGGTAAATTTTAATTTTGATTTGTAAATATAGACATTCTATTTTAGTTAAAAAGTAGTTGACTTTTATAAAAAAAGAGACTACTATTTAATCAATAAACTTAGTAACATAAAAATACTAAGATAAGAAGGTGCTATATTTCAATAAGGAGGAAGAATTATGGATAATACAATAGATGTATCAGTTTTTGAAAATATTTATGGAACAAATCAATTTTGGATAGGGAAAAGAGCAGCAGGAAACTATGAATCGTTTTATCTTATAGTTCAAGACCAAAAAGCCGTCTCTAATACAATTGCTATTAGAATAACTAAGAAGGATATGTTAAAAATTTTAGACTCTAATGGAGATTTAAAAGTTGTAGATGCTATTGCAAGAGATTTGAGCCATGGTTATCTGTATGTTATAAATTAAAAAAATCAAAGATAAGAAAAAAGTTTCTTCAAATAAAATTCAAAACTAAAAAAGCATTTACAATAAGTACAGGAAGTCCAGCATATGTTTATGCATTATATCAAAGTGGAAGTACTAGATATGTTAAGGTTAAAAATAAATACGGTAAATATGGATATGTAAAAGCTGGTTCAACATTATTATTTAAACGTAGCTCTTGTTTATGGATGCAATAATGTAGATATTCCCGTATAGTGTGGTGATGTTACAAAATAGATTTTTATCTATTTTATGACATCCCCTTTTTTATAAACCATATTTTAGAGTATTTCTTGACATATCGATATATATGTACTAAAATGCAAGTAAATACTTGCATTGGTGGTGAGATATATGTTTGACGAAACACAAAACAAAATTATAAATGCAACAATGAATTTAGTAATGGAGCGAGGATATTCTTCAACTACTACAAAAGATATAGCACGTTTAGCTAAAGTCAATGAATGTACTATATTTAGAAAATTCAAAGGTAAAAAAGAAATAGTATTATCGGCAATGCAGTTACCGAAATGGAATCCAAATTTGTCAGAGAGTGACTTTTCCTATGTTGGAGATTTAGCAAAAGATCTCGTTTCTTTTTCAGAGGTTTATATGAATAAGGTTACTCCTGAAATGGTAAAAATATCAATCGGACTTAGAACTCCAGAATTATATCCATATACATCAGAAGGAATTTTGAAAATACCTCAAGTATTCAAGAAAGTATTGATAAATTATTTTGAAGAAATGAAAGATAAAATAAATCCAACAGATTACGAAAGCATGGCTATGATGTTTATATCAATGAACTTTGGATTTGTCTTTCTCGATGCATCCTTTGGAAGAAAATTGACACAATTAGAAAAAAGAGATTATATATCAAACGCTGTTCGAATATTTGTAGATGGCATATCGAAAAAATAATGGTACGAAAAGTACCTTTTTTTATAATGCATAGGAAATTATACTCATTTGAAATTATGGATAAATATAATTTCCGTCATGCATTTCAAAAAAGTCTACATTAATT
>NZ_JBJDXL010000342.1:0-3403 GCF_051866655.1 Intestinibacter sp. | reverse complement strand
TCTTGATTCCTTGATTGTCAAAAGCTATAGTCACATCTGATCCCTTTAGAGCAACCACTGTGCCCGTTCCAAATTTTGGATGATGAACCTTGCTTCCTAATTTGATGTTATCCACATCTGCTACATCTGTCTTTTCCTTTATAGTGGCATTTGCTTTTTTAGCCATCTGTGCTTTATTCACACTATTCATGTATTTTTTAGTGTATTTATCTAACATGTTATAGCTAGCCTTTGAATATGAAACTTCTTTTTGAACCTTATTAAGTCTTTCCACACGATCTTCTGGAAGCTCTTCTATAAATCTAGATGCAACAGAATGATTAGTTCTACCATACAAAGTTCTCTTGTTTGTCATAGTCATAAACAGCTCTTCCTTAGCTCTAGTTATTCCAACGTAGCAAAGTCTTCTTTCCTCTTCTATTTGAGTATCCTGCATAGATGCTATAGCTCTTGCTATAGGGAATAATTTTTCCTCCATACCACTTAAAAATACTACTGGAAACTCTAGCCCCTTCGCTGAATGTATAGTCATTAAGGAAACTCTATCTGCATGCTCCTCCTCATCGCTAGGCTCTGATGTCAACGCTACATTAGTTAAAAATGATTCTAAACTAGTATCTTCATTTTTGCTTTCGAACTCCATAGCAACAGATATAAATTCCTTTAAATTTTCTATTCTATCCTGTGATTCTTCGCTTTTATCCTTTTCTAATTCATCTAAGTATCCTGTAATGTCCATGACCTTTTCAATCATCTTACTTGCAGGATATATTTCCTTTAAGCTTCTAAATGTAGACATCATATCTACAAAGCCGTTTATACTCGCTTTTGCCTTTCTAGATATATCTGAATTTCCATCTATATCTATTAGTACTGAGTATAGACTTTCTTCCTTTAAGCTTGCTCTATCTTCTATTTTTTCTATAGTTCTAAGGCCTATACCTCTTCTAGGAACGTTTATAATTCTCTTTAGGGATATATCATCCTGTGGGTTTTGTATTACCCTTAAATACGCCACCATGTCCTTTATTTCTTTTCTTTCATAGAACTTAGTACCACCGTAGATGTTATATGGAATTTGACTTCGATTTAAAGCATCCTCGACTGGTCTTGCTTGTGCATTTGCTCTATATAAAACAGCAAAATCTCTGTACTCTCTGCCTTCTGCCCTAACCATAGTAGCAATAGTATTGGCTATAAATTCGGCTTCACTTACTTCATCCTCGGCAAGTTGAATTTTTATCAATTCTCCTTCCTTCTTTTCACTCCAAAGCTTCTTTCTCTTTCTTTCTATATTGTTTTGAATCAATAAATTTGCCGCATCTAGTATGATTTGAGTAGATCTGTAATTTTGCTCTAATTTTATTACATGTACGTTGTCATAGTCCTTCTCAAATTCAAGTATATTTCTAATATCTGCGCCTCTCCAACCGTATATACTTTGGTCGTCGTCACCAACTACGCAAATATTCTGATGTCCCTTAGCAAGCATTTTAATAAGCTCATATTGAGCTCTACTCGTGTCTTGATACTCGTCCACCATTATATATCTAAATCTGTTTCTGTAAAATTCTAAAACATCTTCATGCTCTCTAAATAGCTCTACAGTCTTTGATATTAAATCATCGAAATCAAGTGCACTATTTCTCTTTAGACGATCCTGATAAAGTGCATAGATATCGGCAATTTTCATTTTTGAAAAATCACCCTTATGTATTTCTCTAAATTGCTTAGGACTTATAAGCTTATCCTTCGCATTTGATATTACGCTAATCACATATTTAGGTTCTATAGCCTTTTCACTATAATTTAGCTCTCTCATACAGTCCTTGATAAGAGTAATTTGGTCTGCGCTGTCATATATAACAAAGCTTCTATTGTATCCGATTTTGTTTATTGCTTTTCTAAGTATTCTTACACAGCAAGAGTGGAATGTAGTTATCCACATTGCACTAGTATCTTCGTCCTTTAGAGTTTCATCTACTCTTTCTCTCATCTCATTTGCCGCTTTATTAGTAAAGGTTATCGCTAAAATATTTTCAGCCTTGACCTTTTTTACTTCCATAAGGTATCCTATTCTAGTAGTTAAAACTCTAGTTTTTCCTGAACCTGCACCAGCGAGAATTAATATCGGTCCTTCTGTCTGTTCAACAGCTTCTCTTTGAGCAGGATTCAGCATCTCAATTGTATCTAAAATCATCATTTTCCTCCGTTTCTAATAAATATATTATTTAGAGTATAGACATATTTTAGACTATCTAATAAATAATTGAAATAGATTTACAAAAAAAATATACCTTTCAATAATAATTTATATCCATTATCAAAAGGCATATTATTTTAATACAATATTTACTTTTTTATTCTAAATTAAGTTTCTTGTTTAATAATGTAGTTGTTCCAAAGAACAAAGCTAATGCAATTATTATATTTGCTACAAATATTACAATATCATAAGTTCCAACTGAAAAAGCTGCATTAAAAAATCCATTTATATCAAAGCTTGATATATTCTCACTTATAGCTAGAGCTTTATCATCAGTAACAAGCAAAGCAATTGCTCCTCCGATACCTGATTGAATCAAAGATAAAACTATAAATGATCCCAAAGCTGATAATACTTTATGCTTAGAAAATACATTTAAATGACATATTGCACTTACTAGATATATTGTCAATATAAATGTTGAATAATCAGCTATATAATTCAAGCTATAAAAAGCCATACCTCCTATATTTTGCGAAAAGACTTCTTTAACACTTCTAAAGAAATAACCCATATCTAGAATTTCATCTACTTTATAGCTAACCATAACAGAAACTAAAGCGATAGAAACAAAAGAAACTATGACAGTTAATATTATAAATATCAATGAAGTTAAAAACTTAGATAATACTAAAGATTCCTTGCTAACTGGTAGCGTAAACATCAAATACCCTTCATCGCCTAAAAGACTCTTATTGAATCTTTGAACTATAAGAACTATAGTCAATACAATCGCAGCTACAAATAAAGCAAATGCCGCTATCATACCTATCAAATATACAAATGTGAAATCATGTACTCCATTATCAAAATTTATAAATAATCCACCTAATATAGAAAATACCAATACAATTATATAAAATGGAAAAAATATTCTTCCACAAGATCTAATTTCGTATTTCATTAATTTTCCTAGCATCTAAATTCCTCCCTAAAAATAGCATCTATTGATTTTTGTTTTTCAGCTTTTATTTCGTCTACATTTCCTTGTAAAACGACTTCCCCATAAGCTAAAAATATGACCTCATCACATATATTTTCTATCTCACTTATTAAATGAGTTGCAATCAATAAAGTAGAATTCTCGTTGAAGTTTTTAAGTATAGTGTCTAATATAAAGCTTCTAGCTGCTGGATC
>NZ_JBJDXL010000341.1:0-3419 GCF_051866655.1 Intestinibacter sp. | reverse complement strand
TGCTTCGTTTAATTCCTTAGTTCCTGCATATTCGTAGTTCATAGTCCCTATAAATCTAGTCGCTGGATGAAGCTTGATTCTTTCATAACCTGGTACATCTATAATTCTTCTGTAGTCAAGCGCAGAGTGAAGCACTACTATAGCATCGTTTTTCGCCATGTTTATTTCGTCAAATATTCCGAATCCACCATTTACAGCACATTCATAAACAGAACCACGTCTAAGCTTTACTTCATTGTCTATAAATGTATCTGTACCTATTAAAGATGCACTGTCTGTATTTATGTGGAATGAAGTATTCCATTGTGGTCTTCCAAATATTTCTGATAAGTTGTCAGATAGTAGGTTCTTACCTGTAGCCTTTGGTCCTGATAATAGTATATTTTCTTCTTCTAAAATTGCAGTTATACACATTTCTAGGATGTCTCTTCCTATAAAGAAGGCTGGTGATTTTGTTACTCTTTCCTTTAATTCTTCTTTTACATCGTATTCTTTTCTGAAATGTTCAATATCTTTGATTAGTGATTCTCTTATTCCTTGTTCTCTTAAGTTATCTAATATATCCATTTATTATCTCCTTTTATTTTCACGATTATTTATTCTTTATATAATTACCCATTTATTGGTTAATTATAACTTTACAAACCTATTTATTCCACATATTGTTAATTATATCATGACTTGTTTATACAAAATAACAAAAATCCACTGAGTTATATAGATTTCAATCCGTATACACTCAATGGATTAAATTATTGTAACGTATTACTATATTTTAAATCTAGTATTGTAATTCATAAATATTTATTTATTTGAAGCTTCTTCTCTTAATTTTTCAACATTTTTTTCATCTAATTCTAATTTTTCTGCTATAGCCTTATTATCATCATCTTTGATTCTCAAAATGCCCCACATACCTGATTCTATATCCCATTTTATTATGCTTGATCTATATAAATAGTCACCTGGTACCATAGATGCTCCATTTAATAATTCTATATTAAATACATTTCCTACACTGATAGCACCTTGAGTTGATATAATTCTTGTAAAAATATCATCTGGTTGAGCCATCCATTCATGCCCATGAACTATAAAGCTCGTATTTCTAGGTTTATCTGCTGGCATTAAGAGTCTTATTATAACTTTTTCTCCTGGGTATGCTTCTAATACAGGCGTTGATGGATCTTCATGTTCTTTAGAGCTAAATACTTTAGATATATCAGGATTATGTTGTAATCTATTGAAAAATCTCTCTGATTTGTAGTTAAATCCTTTTTCTCCTCTATCTTCAAAATCTACAGGCTCAATAGCTAACTCATCCTTCAAAGTATTTTCTGTAGATATTTCTGACTCTCCATGCTCTATAGGTTCCTCCTCTTCTACAGTAGTTTTTATTAAATTACCTTTTTCATCCACAAGTCTTATACCATTTTGCATAAATAAAACAAATTCTCTAAACTTGTCATTTTTACCTGTAGATACTAATACCTGTTCTTGATAATCAGCTTTATATCCATTATCATAAGAGCTTGATATTTTGGCGCCTTCAGGCTCTATTATTATTGCTCCGAATAACCCGTGATATCTATGGTTTCTTATATCTGTAAATGATGATAATAAGCAAGTTCCATATTCTTCATCTGCATACCATAGATATGTTTTACTTTCTCCTGGTGCTACAGTTTGTTCTTCGCCATTATATCCTATATTTACGCCACTGTCTTTTACTGGGTCGAATCTTAAAAATTGTGTGCTAATTCCTACCCTCATAGATGGAGTTATTTCTTTATCTACTGGTACACCTGGATATTCTAAAAATGGTATTTGCTCATTGAAACAATTAGTTAAAGTTATTTTTATATATTCACCTTTATTTGCTCTCAATATTAAAGGCTTAGGTTCTATTTTTCCACTTATTACATCATCTTTGATTTCATATGGTACAAATAATAGACCGTATGGATCATGGTCTTTGTATTTATTGTATATTAAATCCTTTTGTATAGCAGCTATGTGGAATTCTCTTACCTTTTTATAAGGGCAATATTTACTCTTAATCATACAATCCTTAATTTCGTCTTTATATGATTTAACTTTATCAAACGAGCATTTTTTACAACTATCAATAGGAATTAATTTATTGTTTTTATTTTTGTATACTCTTATTATTCCCCATAATCCTAGCCACAAATCGTCTTGACCTCCGAAATAGTAAATATAATCACCTGCTTTGTAATCGTCAGTTATTCTTATATTAAATGCTTCTGATATTCCTAGAGTTTGTGATTGAACTAATGGTGATTTTCTATCTGTTATTTCCTTTCTCCACTTCATACCGTGTATATTAAAAATATGCTGTTCCTCTTGTGCACCGTCTAATAATCTTATAACTATTTCTTCTCCTGGATATGTTTCAAGAATTGGTGTAACTGGATCTCCATGAACATTCGAATTAAATACATCTGCTGGATCATCGTATTTGTCATTTAATCTTTCTCTCAATGGTTCACATTTATAATTTATACCCATTACACCTGGATCATCATGCGAACCTGCAAATGGAGGTGGATTTAATGCCTTTTTATGTCTATCGAATAACAATGCAAAATCATGAACAAATAATCCAAATTCTCTAAATGCTCTTCCTGAAGGTGTTTTTATCACAGCTTTTGTTCCATATTTTATTCGTTTACCTGTTCGTGGATCATGGTATGTTGATCCCTTAGGTTCTATTATAAGCCCTCCAAACAATCCATGCTGTTGATGTGAATTTGGATTTAGGTGGTCATGGAAGAAACATGCATTTAATTCTTCATTAGCGTAATATCTCTCTACTAAAGTTTCTCCATAAAAAACAGAGGCTATATTATTATATCCATTTGCGCCGCCATCTGAAGTTATGACATCAAATTTAACTAAATGCACATGGAAGCTTACGTTATCAGTCAAAGTCTTCAATTGAAATTCTGTCGCCGGCAATGTTTCTGGTAAAAAATTAGTCAGTCTAACTTCTATACAATCACCTTTGTTAGCTCTTATAACTAACGGCTCTACATCTATATATCCATTTTCTATACCATCTATATATTCCTTAACCAATTCTTCTCTATTTTTAATTGTAACTCTACACCCTGTATATTCTTCTACTTGCTCTTTTAGCACATAAAATCTTCCAACTGGATCATGCCAACGAGCCTTATTGTAAACTAGTTTTGCCTGTAGTACGAATATTTCAAATACAACATCTGGCTCTTTTTCTTTCCATTCACAATTACAACGCTTATCATTACAAGGCTGTGCATATAAAGCTCCCTTAGAATAATTTTCTACAAAATTATCTCTTTCAAGCTCAGTTGGACAGATTTTATTTTCACCCTTTTGATTTAAAATTCCTAAAGGTGGTTGTTTAGGTCTTT
>NZ_JBJDXL010000340.1:0-15630 GCF_051866655.1 Intestinibacter sp. | reverse complement strand
TTCTTAATTGATTTTTCAATGTTTATCATGTCTATGTACATATTTTCTTCTAAAAACTCTATAATAGCTTCTTCATCATAGCTCCATTTTTTAGATTTTCTCTTAGTAACTTTGCCATAAGGTGTATCTAGTTTGTATTTAGGATTTACCTCTTGTTGTTTTTTGTAGAACTCAATTAGTACTTCTTCATAGTATTTAACCTTTTGATCTAGCTCTGAATTAACTTCGTCTTCCCATGCTCTTATCTTTTGTATTTCCTTTTCTGCTATAGCTGTATTTTCTTCTTTAAGCATATTTACATATTTAAGTCTTTTCATTATGCCAGTTGCTATTT
Organism: Intestinibacter sp.; assembly: GCF_051866655.1. Classification (GTDB taxonomy): domain Bacteria; phylum Bacillota; class Clostridia; order Peptostreptococcales; family Peptostreptococcaceae; genus Intestinibacter. Next base: position 15,296 of record NZ_JBJDXL010000340.1, on the reverse strand, counting down.
CGCTGTCAGTTACTTCAAGTCCTTCCTCTATATTTTCTTCTACTATTTCGTTTATTAAATCTTGTTCGTATAGGTTCATCTTATTATCTCCTCTCAATTTTTATTTATTTTTGAATCCTTTTAGTTTTCTTTACATATTTTCCTTTACACTTTTTGGTGCGTGTGTAAAGGAAAACATGTAAAATAAATTATTACTTTTGATTTTTGATTTCTAGCTTACTCATTAAACCTCGTTTAGCTAATTTAAATCATTCAACTCATTTAAGTTATTACTTACAGCTTTTAAGTTAGTCGATTCTTCGATCCATTTTAAGATCTCGTTACTGGTATCAGCTATTACCTTCAAAGATGCCTTTAGCTCTTTTAAGTCTTTATTTTCACTCCATGAAGCTATGTAACCAAAGCTATAGTCACTAGTATCAAAACCTAAACAGTTGCAGACAACAAAAGCCGTAGATTCAGCTTGAACCTCGGCTTCTTCTCTAGTGTATTTATTTTGGTCTTTATTGTGCAGCATACTATGGGCTTTCTCATGGACTAGGGTCTTAAACATATGCATAGAGTTTAAATCAGGTCTAAGATAAATAGCCTTCTCGCTTAATGAATAGTACCCATAAGCTGTTTGACTGTTTAAGGTATAATCATAGTTAATTGGAACTGTACTCGTTCTTATAAGGGCTTCTATGGCTTCCTCTAGCTGTTTCGGATTGTCCTGTAACTCATTAACCAATGAAGGTACTTCACCTTCCACTTGGCTTATGTCAAATACGTTTCCAAGTCTAAAAGTAAGTCCATTGACCTCTGTTTCTTCAACAACCTTATTACCATTTTTATCGTATCTAACGTTGTTAAACTCGTCTGTAACCACTTCCTCTTTAGTATATGAGTATGGGATAGGTACTAATACCTTGATACCCTTAGAACCCTTCTTAACCTTTAACCCTAGCTTATTCCAAGTCCTAAAACTAGCAACTCTACTTGCTGTTGGATATTGCATTAATATCATAATCACATTATTGAAGCTATAGTTGTGGAATTGACTGAAAAACTTTAGATAGTTTCTATAGTTTTCTGATGTAAATACATCCTTGACCCCTTGCTCTAAAGTTTTAAGAGCTTGATCCATTTCTTGTTTGCGTTCCTCTTTAGACTTCTTAGGGTATTTCTTACTAGCTTTACTGCTAGTACTATTATTAGTCTTATCGTTTTTACTGTTTTTACTGCTGACTTTTTTGTCTTTTTCATTTTGTTTCTTATCAATTTTAGAAATTGATTTAGCTGCTTTTTTCATTGTAAAACCACCTTTCTATTTATTCATATCTACCTGTGTATCTACGTATCTATGTATCTATAGGGACATAGAAATTAGACATTAAAAAAGAGCTAGGACACTAAGCCCTAGCTCTATACAGCTTTTAAATATACATACACTTTGTATCATTACTTATATAATATATAACCAAAATTTTTAACTTTTACTATTTCACTAATTCATATAAACTAGCATCTTTCACGCATTAACACACATTGAATATCTATTAAAATAGATTATACCACTCTGTCGTAACCTCATCATCTTCGTATTGTATCTGCACATACCCACTAAAATCGTCAGGCGATAAAATAGATTTACCATTTGCTTTTCGATACATTTCTTTTATTTTGTTGTCAACGTAGTCTTCTCGATCAGAAGCTCCAAAACCCTCTGGAACTTCAATTTTAATTGTTCTTGATAGTACTTCTTCGATATTAACCTTTACTTCCATATTCTTTTCCTCCCAAATTTTTTTAATTTCTTGTTCTTAGGAACATAGAAATTAGGCATTAAAAAAGTGCCGAAACTTTATGCTCCAGCACTAACCCATACATACGTTATGTATGATTATTTATATAATATATCATTGAAATTCTGTAGTTTTACATTCTTTGCTTATTTTTAATAGTCATCGTCATCATAATCATAATTGTCATCACAATCATCATCTTCAAAAAAATTATTTTTAATTGCTCTAAATCCATTTCCCATTTCTGAATATTGATCTCTTAATTCATCATATTTAGTACTTCTTGATAGAGAATCAGCACGATCTTCAAGAGCTTCTAATGCAAACTTACCTACTGATTTTAAAAAACCCATTTAAATTCCCCCTTGATATTAAATTATTAAAAGCAAAAAACTTTTATATTATCTATTTATCTATTTTTTTTTACCAAATAATGAGCCTACTCTTTTAGATGTATTTTTTGCTACATTTCTAGAATAATCTCTAACAGTTTCAAGTCCTATATCATCTTGTTTAGATCTATTACAATGCTTACACATACATTGTAAGTTATTTAAATTATCTCTACCTCCATGCTTTTGAGGAATTATGTGGTCTATATCTATATCACCTTTATGGAAACTTCTACCACATCTAACACATGTATACCAACCATAATTACTTTCATTATTTTCAAACCATTTATCTCTATATCCACTCATAAATACCAACCTCTTTTTACGACATAATATTATTAATAATATTATAATACAACATTTTATTGATTGTAAACTTATTTAAAGACATATTTTACAACTTATAGTTGTAAAATATAATATATAGACAATTTATTTTAAATTATTAAAAGTAAATAAATAGAGAAGGTTATCAAACCTTCTCTATTTTTATCTTAGTTAAAATTTCATTAAATTAGTTTTAATGCTATATTTTTTAGAGTTTCAACCTTTCTAAAAGCATCTAATTGTTTAGCTTTTTCAACTATTACAGCCTTATTTTTACTTACTGATATTATACCACAACCCTCAAATTTATTTTTTTTAACAACTTCTACTAATTCATCAGGAATAGCAAGCCACATAAAATCAACAAATTCTGCATACTCCGTATACTTTTGGTCATTTAATAGATCCCCTTTAGATACTTTTATTTCTATACAATGCAAGTACATATCCCATACATTTTCTGTAGTAATGTTCTCGGCTAAAAGTATATCCATTCTTCTGCTTTTTCTACTTTCACTACCAACGAAAACTGGGAATTCTGTGAACAATCTATATTTATTTTGCTCAAAACTTGATTTAAAGTATTTTCTCTTAGGCTTTTCACCTAACCACTCTATATCAGATAGAGTTTTAACTATTTCATTTGCAGTCAATTTTTCTGCTCTGCTTAATTTATTCTTATAATCAATACTAGATCCAGCTTCACCTTCAAGACCTTCAAGCAATCCTGATACATCTGATATATCTAGCTGTGATTCATCTAATTCATATGATTCATCTGATAAATCTACCTGTTTTAAGTGAGGATTTCTGCTAGGATTATCGGGTCTAATACTTTTATATACCTCTCTTAAATCCTTTTTAGTTATACCTTTATTCATAACTTTATCGACTAATTGACTAGCTACCTCTTGGTCATATTTACTTATTTTATCTAGTATAACCAAGCTATCAGCCGATACATTAGCCTTTTCTATTGGAGGTACTTCTATACCTTTATCAGCTTGTACCTTTTGGTATGTTTCATAGACCTTCCCAGCCTTTTTACGATTCCAAAAGATACTCTCATGTGTTTTATTATTAACGCAAAAACTTTTAACCCATTGTGTAAAGCTTTTATATTTCTCCTTCCAAAGCTCCTTATCTTCAACTTCTTTTATTAAAAGATAAAAATGAGTCCAATTTTTTTTATCAATATCTATTAAATTAGATAATTCCTTTTCTATATTTTGTAGAGTTTTCAAAGAATTGTCAGTATTATTCATTGTATTCATTGTATTAATCGTATCCATCATAAATCCATAAATCCTCCTTATTCCAGTTTTACTATATATTGTATAGAGTAATACTGGTTAAATAAAAAGTCAAGCAATTTTCTGTTCACACTTGTCACACTTGCATTTAGCTTTAAATTAAACAAAACAAAATAAAGTAAAACAAACTTTATTTATTCTTTATTTATTAAAGTTACTGTTACTCCAAATAGTCCTGAATAGTCCTGATGAAACACGATCTATCTATGATCTATACAGAATCTATCTCAAATACATCTAGTTTTAAGTAGTTCCACTTAATTATTTAAAGTCATAATTTCATAAAAATTGTAGCACAAATAGAACTTACCAAAATCCATTTTTTTGCAAGTCCTCCAACATCTCTTATTTAAAATTTTTAAGCATTTAAGCAAATAGATCTAATCCAAATTCCAATTCTTTTACCTTTAAATCAGCATTTTTAACCTGATCCTTTATCTTTCTTTTTAGAATTTGTTTATCTATTTCAGACCATTTATTTTGAGCTACAATGCTGTCAACACTAGTATTATCAACGATTGTATAAACATAAGGTCTTTCATTTGGTCTAGTAGTAGGTATTTCATTAAATAAAAAATCATAGTCTACTAGTTGACCACTTCTAGGTCGTTTCTTTTTAATTACAAACATTATATTTAACTTTTCACGTAGCTCCTTCAATGTTAACTGGCTATAAGGATTCACGTTTTTATATGCTTCTATGAACATCTCTAAGTGTTCCTTTGTGTAGCTTTTGCCTATTTTGAAATAGTTGTTTATTTGTTCAATAAGCATATTTTCAGGCGAATTATAGCGAATATGTTTTTTGTGCTTTTTGGCGATTTCTCTATAAGCCACATAGTTTATTTGAGCGAATACTTTCCCTCTAGCTCTGTTTCCTCTAGTTGCTATAGACCAAGCCATATCGTATGTTAAGCTGTCTTTTGTTACATACTTAGTATATAAGTTAAGTATTTTGCTTATATTAGCTACTTTTAAGTGATTTAAAATATCAAGCTCTAATAGTACCTCTCTTTGTTTTTCAATGTCTATGTTATTTTGTCTTAAATAGTCCTTTAAGTCGCTTGTGACATTGTTGCTTGTTATTATTGGTATAGCTCCAACAAGTTCACTTTTATTTTTTTCTAATTCGCATAGAGAAGCTTCTTTTTCTATTTTGGCAATTTCATAGTAAAGCTTTGTTGCTTTATTATTAGGGTTTTCTATTGGTACTATTTTTATATCTGAAAAATATTCACCTAATAAGACACTAAAGCTCTCTATGTTAGCTTTATTATAATATTTTGTGTAGCATTTATTTCGTATTCCGACTTCGTTAAGCTTGTACTCTTTTTGTTCTTTGCTATAGTAGTATTCGTTGCTGTTTTCAAGTCTAAAAGGTTTAGCATCTAAGTATTCTTCTCTGAAATTTTTGTACTTATAGCTGTTGAAGTAATTTAAGAAGTCTTTTACTTCTTCTATCTCTGTGTTTACTAGCCATTCAATCTCATAGATTTTAGATTCTTCTTTGTAGTTGTTTAATATATGTATATTAACCTCTTTTAGATCTCTAAAACGTGCTACATATTGTTTTATAGTGGCTATATCCTTTTCATTTACGATTATGATGTCAGTTATATCCTGATCGTGTATGTTTACTCCAGCAGCTAAAACTCTAGTGTTGCAGATGCCATCTATATCATTTATAGTAGATGATTCGACTATTTCTTTATAAGCACTAGAAAAATCTCTTGTATCGCTAGTTATAACCTCTATTTTTTTATCGTAGATACTTTCTTTTATGTAGTCTAAATATTTCTTATCATCTTTGAATAAAGCAAATTTTTTGCTATTTGATACGATATTTAAAATTGTTATATCGTCTATTTTGTCGTAAAGAAATACATTGTATTTAGTTTGAATATCTTGCTTGTATTCCAATATATAATCGTATTGACTAAAATCTAGCTTATTAGGTGTAGCTGTTATATGTATTTGACCTCTAGTATTTTCAAGGTTTTCATATAGCTTGTTTATTTTTGACATTCTAAAAGTGTCAATTAGTGTTTGGTGTACTTCATCTAATATAACTATGTAATCTTTCACAGTTTCCTTGTCTATTTGTATGAACTTGTCCCAAGTTAAGCAGATAAGATCTTGTTTATCTATAACTGAATTTATAGCTATTTCGCCCCAAGCTCCTTTAACATCGTACTCTTTTTCAATTTGTTCTACATTAAAAGCATTTGGAACAACAAATATTGCTTTAACTCCAGCTCTTTTTAGGTTCTCAATGATTGAGTATGTTTTACCACTTCCTGTAGGTGCTAGTAATAGATCTTTTTCTCCTTGCATAGCTCTAATTATTAAAGGTAATATCAAAGAACTATTTTCGGATATGTATTTTTTTATGTTAACTGTATTGTCTGCTTTATAGTAGCTGTAATTAATTTTTTCTAAGTCTAGCCCTGATTTTTCCACTTCTATGCCCTCCTGTATTTTTATCTAAAAGTTTTATTGCATTAAATTGCATTAAAAAAAGCTATCCAACTTACTCGGATAGCTTGTAACTAACTTGTTTTTAAGTGATACTTCCATTTAATAATATTATTGAAATATCTTTAAATCCCTTGAAATTTTTAGAGTTATACTTTATACTTTAAGTATAAATTTAAAAACTACTTATTTGTTTAGACCTTCGCCAAAAGGTTAAACTTATAAGTGAAGGATTACTTGTCTACTAACTATCTGATCCATAGTTGGTTTAATTTTCCGAAGGTCGCCAAACCCGACGAAAAACTTGTAATTCTTTTTTTATGCAATTTTTTAGTCTAATTTAATGATAAAATAGTTTTTTATAAATTTCAACAACTTTTTTGTGTGCATTTTAACCATAAAATTACTACAAATCAACTACAACTACAAATCAACTACAACGAACGTAATGGAATAACTACAAATCAACTACAACTACAAATCAACTACAACTACAAATCAAGTATGGCTAAGATAAAGTGATTTCAACAATAACTACAACTACAAAATGATAATAACTACAAACTAACTACAAAAATAAAATAACTACAACTACAAACCAACTACAACTACAAAATGATAATAACTACAAATCAACTACAAAATAAAACTCGCCTAAATAGGCGAGTTATTTTAAAAATTTTTCTAATATCTTAGTTTTAATTTATGTAATCATCTTTATTTATATCTACAATACTTTCGTTATTGAAAAAATCTGAACAATCATTTATCTGATTAGTAGTATTATTTTTATTATTTCCAAATGGATGTTTTAATTTATGTACCAAATATACTGTTCCCCCTATTATTGTAGCAGTTGCGGTAATAATTGTTCCACATATTAATCCTGTTTTTTTGAGTTCATCTTTTGATTTTTCTTTTATTATTCTTTCTTTGCGATCCATATATTCATCTCGTTCTTCTTTTGTTTCTAATTTACTTATAAATTCTTTTTCTATTTCTGCATCTTTATTAATTTGAGCTATCTTTTTTTCTTTATTATTTTCTGAAATAGTTGTTGCACAATCTACTACTTTTTCTCCAAAGTCAAGTGCTTTTCCTCCTAATCCTACAATTGCATTTGTCTTTATTAAATCAGATCCTACTTCTTTTAATTGTTTTTTAGCCATAAAAAAGTATCCCCCTTTTACTCAAATACTAATTTTCTGCTTTTTCAACTATAAATTTACATAAAAATACTCATTATATATTATATACCCATTTTATTCTATTTTCAAACAAAAAAAAATAAAAAAACTCTTATTAACCTAAATAGTCATAAGAGCTTTTAACTATATTTATTAATTTAATTTTTTTCATATCGATTTAAAAATTCTACTAATGCTGTATTTAAAATATCCTGAACTTTATTTTCTTTATTGTCTTTACAAAACTTTATAAATCGTTCATTCGTATCAGCATATAATCTTAAACTTCTTGTTACCGTATCACTATCATTTTTTAATATCTCTAGCTTTGGAATTTCGATCTCTATAACCTCTGTTTGTAGCTTATACCATTTATACATTTCTTCAACTTTTGAAGTCATTTCTTTTAATTCCTTTACTGTGGAAATAGTATCTAATATCTCTTGATCCATTGTACTGCTTTTTTGTAGTTGATTTGTAGTTACTCCGTTACGTTTATTGTAGTTGATTTGTGGTTGGTTCGTATTCATGTTGTAGTTGCTTTGTAGTTGGTCGCCATTATTATCTCTTTCTCCGTTGTAGTTGGTTTGTAGTTTTTTTTGTCCGTCGTCTATTTCAAGTTTGATATATTGTCTTTCTTTCGAGTTAAATTTATAATTATTTTCTCTTAATTTTTTTTGTAATTTTTTTTCTCCAATGTTTAATTCATCTCTTAAATCTATGACTTTTTTACCTTCTGAAAGCCCTTTATTTAAAAAATTAACGATTTCATCTATATCATCATCTATATCTTCTATATCTTCTATATCTCCTATAAGTTCAAACTTTTTGTCTTTATTTTCATCACAATTTATGCTCATATAATTCACCTCCTATATTAAATATTATTTAATACCTTTTAAATTCCTTGAATTATTATAACATATTCAAAATTGCTTTGTAGCTATTTTGTAGTCGGTTTGTGGTTTGCGTAAACCACAAACAACTACAAAACAACTACAAATCACAGCCACAAACCGACTACAAATTACCTCCAAAGCAATTTTAAATATGTAAATTTTTTCTTTTTTATTTATATCTCTTTATTTGACTGTGTTATTTGAAATTAACGATTATAATTATTATATATAAATAGATTTAAATTAAAGGAGGATGTTAAAATATGAATCAAGATGATATGAATTATATGGTAAATGGTGATTTTGAAAAGTTGAATAGTTCTGATGATTTTAAAAATGAAAGAATGTATACTCAAGATTTATACTATTTAAAACAAGCCTTTTTATCAGATAATAGGAGTAATATAAAAAAATTTGTGGCTAATTATTTCTTTTATGACCCTTTTAAAATTCCTAAAAGATTAGAAGCTAATTTAAATCATTTTTATTTTGATAATGAAGCTCCTGTTTCAAATCCATATGAAGAAAGGTATGTTAAATCAAATGATTATTGTTTTAAAGGTATGATACCATATATTTCTATATTAAATGATTTAAAGTTTTTTGATGAGAATATTAATATAGATCAAATTTTAGGACAATGTCAACAATTTATTTTAAATTCAAATTGTCAGTTATTTAATCTTAATCCTTTTATGGATTCTTCTAATAAGGTTAATCCTTTTATGGATTCTTTTAATAATGCTAAATTTTTTACTAATGGAATTATTAATAAAAATGCTACTGTTTCTTTATATAACAATAATGTCTGTGTCGGTAATCCCATAAATTTATCTGATTTTCTTGTGCGTTATTTAAAAAAGGAAATTTTCTCTATTCCTAAACAACAGGAACTATCAATTGATCCTATGTTATTTGAATTTCCTAAATCGTATTGGGACTATTTAAATCAAAGTATTTATCAAAATGAAAGAAAATTTACTATGTGTGCATCTGTATTTTTTCCTATACCATTAAAACATGATTTAGATTCAAATAAAAAAAGAGTTTATCTAAATTCAGCTGTAGCAAATTTATATTGTTTTAAAGCTATTTATAATTCAATCTTATCAGAAAAATTTCGTTATAAAGTAGCCGAAGAATATATGAAATCCGACGAAGTAGTATATCTTGAAGATAATTTAAGGTCTACATATAGATATGCAGATAGCCAAACTATAAAAGATGATATAGATGATAATTCAAAAATTAGATGGGTAGCAGAAGAAATCTTAAATTTTTCAGTAAATTCTATCAAAGGTACTTTAGGAACAGAGCTGCTTTTAACTCCATTTATGTTATATAAATTTGTATATTTCTCAAAAAAGAAGATTTATGTAAATTTCAATAAGTATGGAATTTGGGAAGAGTTTAGTCGTTCATCAAAAGATAAGTCGGATCTTAGACTAAGACTTCAAACTATAGTAGATGTGATGTTTTCAATTAATTTAAGTGATTTAGATTATCATGGAATATCAAGTAAGTCTATAATATCTAATTTATTGGATAGAATTTTAAATTGCTTAGATTTTTATAAAGATGAAGAAACTCTTGAAGCCTTTGTACAAAATTCATCTTTGAGATATATTAACTTTAACGATTTTATTTTTAATTTAGAGACTGGAGTTCCTTATTCTAAGCTAAGTATTCTTCAGGATTTTAATGTGATTAATGTTATTTCGTTGTCTGGACGATATGATCTTGCTAATGAAGAATTTGATATAAATTTTAGTAATTTATGTCAGGGGTTAAATTTTAATAAATGTATAGATGTTTATTCTTCTGAATTTGATATTAGTAATATGGACGAATATCTAAAAGAGCATTTTTCTATTGATTCTAAAAATTTAAATAAACGTTTTGTAAATCGTTGTAAATCGCTATATGAAGTATATTATAGAAAATATTGTGAAAAACAACAAACAGATTTTAGTATTATTGAATCTGTTTGCCAAAAACAAGATATATACCAAAATGAAAATGAATCTTCTATATCAAATGAATCTATTATTGATAGTTTTGAAGCTTTTTTAGAGTCTGACTCTTTCAACTATTTTATTTCTGATGAAACTACAGATTCTGATTTTTTGTCTAATCCTATGTCTTATGATATTATTCTGAATTATATTAAAAACAAACGTTTTATTGTAACTAATCAAGAAGTTTTAGGTGCTTATCTAACTTATTGTAAGAATAATAATCTAGAAATAGCAAATTTCCTTATTTATAAGGAAGATGGAAATTTGAGAGCTAATTCAGATAAAAGCAGAGCCTTTCAAACGAAATTAAAAAGATTTTTCAAAGATAAAGGGTATTTTTATAATAAAAAGTCTGCTAATGAAGACCCTAGTGCGTTAGAAGATAATATAATGAAAAAAATTCCTATAATTCTTGAAGGTTCTTTTTATATGAAAGATACAACTACCCAAAAGGGTTATGTTGGTTTTTCATTGAAGATTGATCCAATGCCAGTAGAGGAGATGGATGAATATTTATATAAAAATAATGATAATAAAATATAAAATTCAATAATCTAAATGAGAAGTACTTTTTTATAGTGCTAAGTAGGATATAATACGGTAAAATTACTCTAAAATTATGGTTGGATTTGAGTAATTCCATATAATTTAAAACGTTGAAATTTCAAGCTTTTTAAAATTATATATAAAAATTACCGTTAAGAATTACGATTAAAATTACGGTCTAAAATAAAACTAGTATATATATAATTATAATAAGTAAAGAAGCTACAGATTTAACTGTAACTTCTTTATTGTTTTATTTATATATTACTTTCTCCTTGAATAAAGGTGTATATATTATAGAGGGGGATTGGCTCCCCCTCTATAATATATACACCTACACACAAGGATTATTGAATTTTAATCCCTTTGGTTAGATGTATATTATTATAGATCTCCCCCTCTACTATTTTGTTACCTCTGTTTTATTTTAATATAAATCTATTTTTTAGAATTTTGTTCCGATCTTTGTTTTTCTTCTAATTCTTTTAAATGAGCTTTCATTTGCTCCCATTCTTTGTAAGTTTCACCTTCCTTTATAAATCCAAAATCCTTAATAGTTTTTTCTCTTAATTCTACTTTTCTTCTTAATGCATCTATGTCGTCATTATACCAGCCCTGATGTATTATTTTATGGATTAGTGCTGGGCTGCAATCAAATTCTTTAGCTATAGCTCTTATGCTTTTGCCTTTGGATCTCTCTAATTCGATTTGTTTTATTTGCTTTTTATTGAATTTGCTTTTTCTTCCAGCTCCTCTTTCGTTATGGACTTTATCCTTTTCTAATTTAAGTATTATCTCTATTAGCTCCTGTTGGCTCATTTTTTGAAGTTCTTTTATTCTATCAATTTCACTCATGGTTATGCTCCTTTTTATAAATTAATTTATAAACTAAATATGTAGAAATTATACAGGTTGTTCTATATTATCTAATAGCTATTAGAAAAATAACTCCTAGAAAATACATCAATGGCGATTTAATATATATTATATATAGTAATATATCTTCGTAATAAAATGGAGTTAGTAAGTTAAATGATTTGTTGAAATATCGTTGAAATATCAATGTTTGTTGTGATATACTAATTTTAGAAATGAGTATTTTTCTAGTTTTTAACCGTAACATGAGATGTATTGAAACCCTACATTATCTTTGGAACTTGTCACAGTATTATTAATTTAACCGTAACATTGGATGTAAACAAAATAATATTTAAATCTGACTGACCTAATATCATTAGGTCTTTTTTTATTTTTAATTGAATAGAGTATTACTTTTTAGTATTAAAAATAACCTATATAAGATAAGTACCAAAACTATTGACAATAACTTTTTTGATGCATTAAAATAATAGTATCAAAAAAGAGGGTCATCTTTATTGGTATTATTTTTTTATTTAAACCAATGGTCGCATTTCAATGATATTGCGAACGAATTTTTTTTATACTGGAGGAAAATATAATGGCTAAAATATATGGCTACTGTAGAGTAAGCTCACCTAAACAGAATATCGATCGTCAAATACGAAATATTAAAAAGGTATATCCAGATGCACATATAGTACAGGAAACTTTTACTGGAACTAAAATAGAAGGTAGAAAAGAGTTTCAGAAGTTGTTAAACAGAATTAAACAAGGCGATACTATCGTCTTTGATAGTGTATCAAGAATGAGTAGAAATTCTGATGAAGGCTTTGAACTATACGAAAAATTATATAATCAGGGTATAGAGTTGGTATTCCTAAATGAACCCCATATTAACACAACTACATATAAGAAGGCTCTTACAAGTAATCAATTACAGCCTACTGGAACAAGTGTAGACCTTATACTTGAAGGTGTAAATAAATATTTGCTAGAACTTGCTAGAGAACAAATAAAAATTGCTTTCGATCAATCAGAAAAGGAAGTGGAAGATCTAAGACAAAGAACTCGTGAAGGAATAGAAACTGCAAGGCTAAATGGAAAACAAATAGGTCAGGTCAAGGGAAGTAAATTAACTACTAAAAAGAGTCTTCAAGCTAAAGAAACAATAAAGCAGCACTCTATTGATTTTGGTGGAAGTCTAAAGGATAAGGAAATAATAAAGCTATGTGGCATTAGTAGAAATAGTTTTTATAAATATAAAAGAGAAATTAGAGAAGAGTACAATGGCTAAAGGGTAAAACCTTTAGCTTTATTTTTATGCATAAAATTAGACTATTCAATGAACATTTAATGGATTTTATTTATAAATTATAAGAATCATAAAATGAATGCTATAACCATTTCATCAGCCAATGGTTATAGCATCTGAATAAGAAATTAAAATAGAATTATTAGACCCTCTCTTCTATACTTTATACTTCTATATTTCCCTCATAGCTGCGTTTATTTTGTCCCTTACTCTCGAATAGTCCCATACACTCTCCCCCACTCTTATTGGCTTAAATTCAATGGATTAACCCCTCTCGCTCTTTCACATTTTTCCCATACACTTTTCGATAGTGGTTTCTCTTGGAGTAGTGGTTAATATTTATTTAAGCAGTCTAAAATCTTGTTTTGATATACATATTTCTCTATGAATTTGCTGTCTTTTTTTCTAAATTCAAGCTTCAAGTTTTCCAGTCTGTTATCCAGTTTATCCTGATTAATATGTTTAATTTTAAAGTAGCATTTGTCGTATTCACCTATAAATGTTTTAAAGACCAGCTCATGTATATAACAGTTTTTTCGTTTTTTCTTATCGCTTAATGTCACAGTTTTATATCCTCTAACTAAAGTGGTTTTTAACTCTCTATAGATAATAGCTTCGTACGTTTTTCCCTCTAAAGTTGTAGTTCTTACTCTCTTTTTAGTTGATAATACTCGACCTGTATCAGTTATAAGATAATCTTCAAATCCTTCTACAGATTTTGCAGTTTCATTAGGATATAAAAATAATTTCAAATTTCTATCTTTATCTACCATTGTATGACCTCCTATTTATATAAAAAACAGAGGATCTAGTCCTCTGTATCAATTTTAAATTTCCTATTGCTTTCGCCTTGCATGATTTTGTCTTGTATAAAATCTTCGTAAACCGTTGATGCATCTAGCTTATACTTTGTTTCTTTGGCATAAGTATAACCTTGCTTTAGTGCTTGTTTTTCTGATTCAACGATTAATGCATTAATCTGCTTTATTGTGTCTATGTAAAGCTCCCTATTGAGATTTATGTTATTGTCTGATATATCTTTTAAACGTTGCTGGATCTCCTTATAGCAATTTAAGAATGTATCGCTTCTAGGGAATGTATATTCATGTCTACCTAAATAATCAGAAGCAAATCTAATTTTTTCTTTGTCTATTTCTCTTTCTGCTATTCTATTAAGAAAATTTCTTTTATTACTCTCAATGCATTGGAAAGGCTTGTAATCATTTATATTAAATAGCACTTTTATTATCTTTATAAGTATCTCTAGGATATTAATGCAGATATATAGACTAAACTTTAAAGCTGCGATTATGCCTTTTATTATATTGATATAAATATTTTGCTCCTCTTTTTCTTCAAATACTTCTCTAGCATTATTCATATAACTCACCCCTTATTTTCCATTAAAAAAATCCAATTATATATATTTTATGCTTTGTGTAACTACTACCTTGTTATTTATTATACCACACTATGATAACATAGTGGTATCACTTTTAAAAATAAATCTCCTGGAGTTATCTATTTTTTGATACAATGATAAAAAGGTGGTGACAATATGGCTATAAGTGAAGATAAAACTAGAACTAATATAACTATAGAGAAAACATTAAAAAAACAGCTTGAAGAAGAAGCTAAAAAACAAAATCGCAGCTTCAACAACTTGGTTATAACTATACTAAAAGAATATATTAAAAATAAAAAATAAAAGTACCTGATAAAGGTACTTTATTTTTTTAATCTATTTTTCTTCTACATTCTCCGATCGGCAACTGATCGTAGCTTTTAGCATTTAAATTTCGTATGAATGACTTTATCTTTTAAAGAATTGGTAAGTAATCGCTCTAAGCATATTTGAAAACTCAAAAGTTATAATATCCTGTATAAATATAAAGATATATTAAAAGTAAAAATATAAACCTAAAATTTAAATTTATAGTATAATAAATCTAAGTCATGTACTTGGTAACTACATGGCTGTAGTATTAGTAGTATAACTAGAATTTCCTTTTAAAATGATGAATCCATAGGGTTTGTCATTTTTTTATTGTAAATTTACAATTTTTATAATTATTTTTATTCAAATTTATAGGTCTAATGTATAGTATTGCTCACAATTTCAACATATATACTGGTTAAAACTTTTGTACCATTGTATAAACCAATGCTTATATTTATA
>NZ_JBJDXL010000339.1:0-3447 GCF_051866655.1 Intestinibacter sp. | reverse complement strand
CCATTTGAGGGAATATAGTTGAACTTCTTGACCAAGTTTTTATAACTTCTTTATTTCCGCTTTCGTTCATAGCTTCTATTTTTTTAAGAAGTCTAGGGTGAACAAAAGGTCCTTTTTTAGTTGATCTTGACATTTAATTTCCTCCTTCCCGAGTAAAATAAATTTCTATTTAAAATCTATTATTTAGTTCTTCTTGAAACTATTAATTTATTAGACGCTTTATTTTTCTTTCTAGTTTTGTATCCAAGAGCTGGTTTACCCCATGGAGTTACTGGAGATGGTCTACCTATTGGAGATCTACCTTCCCCACCACCGTGTGGATGGTCATTAGGGTTCATAACAGAACCTCTTACTGTAGGTCTTATACCCATATGTCTTTTTCTACCTGCTTTACCGATTGTTTCGTTAGCATGTTCTACGTTACCAACTTGTCCTATAGTAGCTTTACAGTCTATAGCAACATATCTCATTTCACCTGATGGTAATCTTAATAAAGCTTTGTTTCCTTCTTTAGCCATTAATTGAGCTGAAACACCTGCAGATCTAACTAATTGAGCACCTTTACCTGCTTTTAATTCTATGTTATGAACTACAGTACCTACTGGCATGTTTCTTAATGCTAATGCATTACCTGGTTTGATATCTGCTTCTGGTCCTGATAATAAAGTATCTCCAACTTTTATTCCAACTGGAGCTAAGATATATCTTTTTTCACCATCTGCATAGTTTAATAATGCTATATTAGCAGTTCTATTTGGATCGTATTCTATAGTAGCAACCTTTGCTGGTATACCATCTTTATTTCTTTTAAAATCTATTACTCTATATTTTCTTCTGTTTCCTCCACCTCTGTGACGAACAGTTATTCTTCCGTGAACGTTTCTTCCAGAATTCTTCTTTAAAGGTACTAAAAGAGATTTTTCTGGTTGGTTAGTTGTAACTTCATCAGATATAAAAACTGTCATTTCTCTTAAGGCAGGAGAAGTTGGTTTAAATTTTTTAATAGCCATCTTATTTTCCCTCCTTTATTTCTTAAGTATTACATACCTTGGAAAAATTCTATTTCTTTGCTATCAGCAGTTAATTTAACTACTGCTTTTTTGTAGCTAGCAGTTTTTCCTATGCTTCTACCCATTCTCTTAGTTTTTCCATCGTAGTTTAATGTATTTACTTTTTCTACATCTACTCCGAATATTTTTTCTACTGCTTTTTTTATTTCAGTTTTGTTAGCTCCTTTTTGAACTACAAAAGTGTATTTTCTTTCAGCCATATCAGCCATACTTTGTTCAGTAACTATTGGTCTTATAACTATATCATGTGGATTAGTCATTTTATGCGTACACCTCCTCCACTTTCTTAACAGCATCAGTAGTTATTATGAATGAATCATATTTTAATATGTCATATACATTTATAGTGTTAACTAATGCAGTTTCAACATTTGGTATATTTGCAGCTGATTTTATTACGTTTTCGTTCTTTTCAGCCATTACTACTAAAGCTTTTTTAGCAGCATTTATATTTTTTAATATGTTAGCAAATTCTTTAGTTTTAGGAGCTTCCATTGTTAAAGCATCTAATACTATCATTTCATTTGCTTGAACTTTAGAAGTTAAAGCACTCTTCATAGCTAATCTTCTAACTTTCTTTGGTAATGTATATCTGTAACTTCTTGGTTTTGGTGCAAAAGCAACTCCTCCACCGATCCATTGTACAGCTCTTATAGAACCTTGTCTAGCTCTACCTGTTCCTTTTTGTCTCCAAGGTTTTCTTCCGCCACCTCTTACTTCTGCTCTAGTTTTAGCAGATTGAGTACCTTGTCTTTTATTCGCAAGTTGGTTTTTTACAACTTCATATAATACATGCTCATTCACTTCAACACCGAATACAGCATCTGATAATTCTATTTCACCAACATTTTGTCCTTGTATGTTTAATACGTTCATTTTTGGCATTGTGATTCCTCCTTTCTTAGGTTAGTCATTATTTAGAAGCTTTTGCTGCTTCTTTTATTGTTACCACTGAACCTTTAGCTCCTGGTATAGCACCTTTAACTAAGATAAAGTTTTTATCAGCATCAACTCTTACTACTTCTAAGTTTTGAACTGTAACTTTAACGCTACCCATGTGTCCAGCTAATTTTTTGTTTTTGAAAACTCTACCTGGGTAAGAACAAGCTCCCATTGAACCTGGTCTTCTGTGGTATCTAGAACCGTGAGTTTCAGGTCCTCTAGATTGTCCATGTCTTTTTATTGGACCTTGGAATCCCTTACCTTTACTTATTCCAGTAACATCTATTAATTCACCTGCAGCGAATAAATCAGCTTTTATTTCTTGTCCTACTGTATATCCATCTACAGAATCTACTCTAAATTCTTTTAAGTGTTTTTTTAATGTATTAGCAGCAGCTAAATGTCCTTTTTGTGGTTTGTTTAACGCTTTTTCTTTAGCATCTTCAAAACCAACTTGTATTGCAGTATATCCATCTTTTTCAGTTGTTTTTATTTGAGTTACAACTACTGGTCCTGCTTCAACTACTGTTACAGGTATTACTTCACCTTGTTCAGTGAATATTTGAGTCATACCTACTTTTTTTCCTAATAATCCTTTCATATTAGCACCTCCTATAATTCTTACAGCGGATTACCTGTTTGGCAATCATTCTAAGATAACAACCTTATAGGACCGTATCTTAGGTGTCGTTTTTCTTATAATTTGATTTCTATGTCTACACCAGCTGGTAAATCTAATCTCATTAATGAGTCTACAGTTTTAGGTGTTGGACTAGTTATGTCTATTAATCTCTTATGAGTTCTTATTTCGAACTGTTCTCTAGAATCTTTATATTTATGAACAGCTCTTAATATTGTCACAACTTGTTTTTCAGTTGGTAGTGGCACAGGTCCTGAAACTTGTGATCCAGCTTTTTTAGCAGTTTCAACTATTTTACCAGCTGAAAAATCTAATAATTTGTGATCATATGACTTTAATCTTATTCTTATTTTTTCATTTTTAGCCATTTTTGTTTCCCTCCTTTTTTTACTTTTAAATTTAATCATTATACCGATACACAGTTCCGGGTGTTCTGTAAACTTTAACTTATTTTTAATTCCTATATAATGATTAAATTTGGATTTTTTTCGTATCTCTCAAGCACACTATTATATTTTATATTATTCTTCCTACTTTTTCAAGACTTTTTTATAATTTTATTTAGTTTATTTTTGCCAAGTCTTAGATTCAGAAGAAAATTATCTTTAATTCAAAAGCCTTATTCAGTATACAATCTTTGAATTATATTGTCAACATTTTATAATTACTTCCTTAAAATAAAAAGGGGAAAACCTTCGTCCTCCCCTAAATTCTTTATTTTATTATGTGTTATTCGAAAAATTATTCTATTATAGTTGCTACAACACCAGATGCTACTGTTCTACCACCTTCTCT
>NZ_JBJDXL010000338.1:0-15668 GCF_051866655.1 Intestinibacter sp. | reverse complement strand
TAATTAGCAAGATTATCAACTAATTTTCCAACTAATGTAGGGAGGGGGCTAAAATCAGATACCTGAAATTCGCAATTAAGTATAGTTCTATAAGTATAGTATTAAGTATAGTTAGTTGGTATTTCTGCAATCATCTTGGCATTTCTGCAATTGATTTTGGCACCTCTGCAATCATCTTGGTATCTCTGCAATTAAGATTTTTTAACATAAACTATTTTGGCATTTACAAAAATAATACTATAATTATACAAAGATAAAATTAAGAATATGGAAAAGAAAAATGAACAATATGTAATTTACCCACATAATGGAAATTCTGAGCCTATAAATGGTTTAACTCCTCAGGATAAATTAATTTATTTGGCAATTAGAAGATATATGAATAGAGAAACAATGGAAAGTTTTCCAAGTTATGCAACTATTACAAAAGATATTGGAGCTGCGGCAAAAACTATTAAGAAATCTGTAGATAATCTAGTTAATGAGGGCTACTTGAATACAAGAAGAGATGGAAAGAAAATTATTTATAAGTTTAATAATAAGAAACAATTTGAACCATTTTCTTGGGAATTTCTAGACAAGCCAGACTTGACATTTACAGAAAAATCCTATATAGTAGCAGCTCAACAGTATATGTTTAAAGATAATGAAGAAGGTAAAATTTCATATAAAAATAGTGAACTTTCTAAATTAATTAATATGACTGAATCTACAATTTCAAGATGTAATCATTCTTTAGAAAGAAAAGGATACTTAGAAGGAGCCGCTGAGTTGATCAAGAAGTTTCAATTAAGAGAATTAGATCAATTATTTATATGGAAATTTAAAGAACAAGATGAACGTATAGATAAAAACACAGAAGATATTGCTGAAATAAAAAGAAAACTTGCCATATTAATTGCGGAAAATGAGAAATTAAAAGAAAAAATAAAGTGTTCTGATACTTATATTATTTAACATTTTTTATCTTTGGAACTTGTCAACCTTAGAATATAGTTGTATGTAACTTAATAAACAAAATTATGATTGAACAATTATTAAACAGTGATTAGCTAAAGAAGTTAGTTGAAGCAATTAACAACAATTAGGAATATAACTATTCTGAAAATGGTCTCTCTGTAAATGCAAAATCTACAGATAATGGACTTAGTATTCAAGTAGCATACAATATGCCTAATAGAGAATTAGATGAATTTAATAATTTCCTTGCAGAACTCGATGATGATTTATTCACAGAAGTATGTGAAGTTCTTGGAAATGAAAAAGTAGTATTAATAGATTAGTATTTAAAGTCAGAAGATTTAGAAAAAATCAGAACTGCAATAGTATTATTTAAATCTACTCTTAGAACTATTGCCAGAAATAAAATTAAACATTTAGAAAAATATGTTTGAACAAATAGTCCAGATAAGGGCCTTGTTAGCTAATGTTAATCAGATACTACAAGGTCTTTATCAAGACCGAGAAAAAGCTGCTAAGCTATTAGAAGAGAAAGATAAGAAAATAAAAGAATTAGAAGATAAAATAAAGGAATTGCAGAAGTAATTAGATTGCCCTATGGTTGTAATGGTTAGCAAAGATGACTCTAAATCATTTAGTCTGGGTTCGAGTCCTGGTAGGGCAACTAAAATAATATATTATGGAACAATGTGCTATAGTATTAAATGGAACTGATGTTATTAAAGTATCTAACTTAAAAAGAAAATACAATAAGATAATTAATAACCCAGAAATGAAAATCTTAGAAGAATGTTCTAAGGAAGAATTAGAAGATAGATACTTATATTGGAAAGATAAATATAAGGCAATAGAAGAAGAATCAGAAGAGGTTAAGAAATATTACTTTTCAGATGGAAAAGGGTCAGTAATAGTAAGTATCTATCCTAATTTAGATAATATTCCTGGAATTAATAAAGAAGAATGGTATGTTATTAGATAATTGCTTAGAAGAAAAGTTAGAACAATCTATACAATATATAGAAGAATTATATAAACAGATGGAGAACGCAGAATTATTAGATGACCAAAGAGTTCTAGACTGGCTGGATAAATTAAATGAAATAAGTATAAGACATTGAGAAATTTATTCTACTCCATCATATTTACAATAATGTTTAACTATGGAATACATAAATATAGTAAAGAAATTACATGAAACATTTCCAGAATTTGATGTGGAAACTATGATAAAGATTTTGGAAGTGATAAAATCTGAAGAAACTTTCCCATGGATTATTTCAAATGATAAATCGTGGAATACAACAACGAATAAGAATTATAATCAGTAGTACATAGCAACAGATAAATCGTGGACTATAGATAGGGCAATAACATAAAATTAAAGGCGACCTAGCATTTAGCTAAGCCGCCTTTTTTCATACCAATCAGTTCTATCTTTTAACTAATCTAAATTATATAAATAATAATCATTATTCTAAAAATAAAATTTATGCAACTACTAGTCCCATTTAAAATCACCTTCCCAATCTGGCAATCCTAATATAGAACCAGTAGCTGCAAATAAAGTAGCTTTATTATAATTCATCAAATGCCAAACATTTTAATACCAACCTATATTTTTCCCCCTTTAGAGTTTTTAGTTTTTAACCATTTCTAGATAGCAGGTTCAGTCATTAATAAAGCTCCATCTTCTTGTACCCTCTGAGTGTGTGTAGTATCATTAGGATTATACTATCCAGTCATATAATATTTTAAAGCATTATCAAGAGGATTTTCTTTAATAGGTCTTGTTAATGAAGCCTACTTTTTATCTTTTTCTGCAAATCCTTTCATAAATTTTATATCATCTGCTGAAACAGGTATCTAATCACTATAATTATACATGATTGAATTGCTTCTATCTATTTCATTATTAGACATAATAATAGACTACACCTACTACCAATTACTCATTAATTCAGTAGGACTAATATCCTATCCTTCTTTAAATCCTCTACCTATCCCTAAAGTTGACTCTCTACCAGCTAGTCCCAAGGCTTCTTCAAAAGGAATACCAACTCTATTAGCACTATCATAAATAGAATCTAAAACATTAGTGCTTATTTTTCCTGTATTAAATCTTCCTTTTGTAAGTCTTATCTCTTTATCTTTAATATAAGGAATCTTTGGATATTTATTTATTTCTTCTAATCTTTTATTATATGCAGAATTAAATGGATAAATCTAAAGTAGTCCATATAACTAGGGATTCACAGGGGCTTTTCCTACCTGCTAAAATTCTGGAGTACTCTTCCCTTCATATATCTACCTTCTTATAATTTCTTCTGGAATATTAGGATTAGATTTAATGTAGTCCTATATTAACTATTCTAGACTAAGTATGTCTGTTTTTAACCCCTATTGTGCTTTTATAATCATATTCCAAATACATTAATTAAAATACCTCCATCTTTCTTCTTATTCTACTTAGTAATATGTAACTTTTGCAATACAGTATCATAATATTCTGGCAAAATTTCCTATATTCCTGTATTTACAACAAATGGATTTCCTAAATAATCAGCAATCTTACCTAGATAATCATTAGTGGTTCCACCCTGGCCACCATAATCATTTAAATCCCATCCTTTCTGATATAATTTATTAGTCTTAGGATCTTTATATATAGCTGTTCTATAAGCTCCAGCATTAGTTAATGCTGTTTCTTTTGTTCCATACCATCCTATTCCTAAATCAGTCCCATTTTCATAATCATAAGTTACATCTATATTACCTAATGGGATTATACTATCTCTAGAAATAACATCTGGAGATTGCTAAAATACTGGGTATTTTTTATTACCTACAGCTTTTTTAACTACACCATAATCATCATATCCAGTAAAACTAAATCCCATTCCTTCTAATACCTATCTCTATTTATCTCTATCTAATAAAAAACTTTTACCAACATCCCTACTTGTATTTCTAGCAGATGTCATAATTTTCATTTTTAATTTATCTAATAAAGATAATTTACTAGCCGTTTTAGTTACTTCTGGAAGTGTACCTCCATTATAAATTGGTCCTCCATTCTATTTTTTAGACCAATGAGCAGCATTTCTAGCAAAGTTAGCTCTCTTCTTTTGCAAAGGAGTAGCATTAGGATTTGCTAATACATCTCTCGCATGCTGCTATACAGACTTACCTGCTCTTTTAGCAGAAGCTGTAAATTTTCCTCTATTCTTTTTCTTAATATGGATTCCAGAACCTTTCTTATAGAATCCAATTTGTTCAATTCCTATCATTCAGTTATATACTAAGTAGTTTGTATTACTCCATCTTTTCCTATTTCTTTTGCTCCTTTAACTCCAAGAGCTCTCATTTCCTAATTATATGCTCTAGTAGCTAAATTATACTTTCTTTCCATATTTCTAAAATTATCATAAGAAGCACCTAAAGATTGCAGTGAGCGTTTCACTTCTCTACGTGTTGAATTTCCCTCAATAAACCCTAGTTTAGCTTTTTCGTAGTTTCTTCTAGCATCTAATAACCTATCTGCTCTTTTAGCTTTTAAAATAGATTTTGCCTTTCTAGCAGCATTAGCAACTTTTAACCCTTTAATCCCAGCACCAAGGCCTGTAAAAAAGAATACATCACCAAGCCCACTTGCTACAGCCCATCCGAAATTTTCTAAAGTGGGATTGTTAATAAATTCTTTAGCATCTTGATAAGTGCCATAGATAGGAATCATTCCAGTAAGTACTTTCTTAACACTACCTCCATCCTAGTACTATTTAGCTTTTTCACTATTGCTCTATATTGTATGGTTAATTAACACTCCTCCTGCTGGAATAGTAAAATATTTTCCAGTCATTGCATCCCATACATGCCTCATACCTGCTTTTGATGTATTTAACTATGGTATCATCCAGGATTTAAATCCAGTATAATTCTATAATATATTATTCGCAGCTTCATATCCTGGATATTTCTATCCTAATTTTAAACCTAAATCTCTTCCTAAATCAATAAAATTAGGTCCAGCTTCTCCTCCTGATATATCAGTAAGATAACTATCATAATATTCTGGTTTTAATAGTTTCTTAGTTTTCCAATTATAAAAACTATACTAAGGTTTATATATATTATCATAATACTCTTTAGATATATTTGGAAATTTTAATGGGGCACTGTAAAAACCCCTATGCAGATTTTCATGTATTGTAGTTATTCCGAAAGATTTACGGTCAAATGGCATCCACTAATATGATATAACAGCATTTGGATCACCTAAATGAGTCTAGGACACAGTAGCATAACTATTACTGGGTGCTCCAGACCATCTAATCTTAACAGGCTGTCTTATGATACTTCCAATATTTTCTGGCCTGTTTGGTATAGTTATTCCTAACTTTTCAGCAAGCTCCTAGTTATGTTTATAAGACTACTATACAACTGGGTGTTCAAAAAATTTAGCAGCAGCTTCTTTACCTCTCTTAACCTCTTCTAGAAGCTAATCTGGCATATAATACTCAGTTCCATTTTTTACCTAAACTGGATTTCCTATTGATGCTTGCTAGTTTCTTCCTGGAATAACAACCTATGGAACTCTAAGATTCTAATTCATAGTATTACTAATAAGTTTAGCTCTAACCCAGTTATTTCCCAGTTTACCAAGCCCATATAATCCAGCAGTTCCTATAGCTTTAAATACTGGATTAAGTGCTACTCCTTCTACATACATTTGCATAATTGGGTCATTTCCAGAAACAAAGCCAGCTCCAACATTAGTACTTCTTCTAACCTTTCCTTCTGCATCAATCCAAGGTTTAGATATTTCACTTGTTTCAGACTATGCTTTCATTAATCTATTATATTCTTCTGGATTAGAAGTTTTTAACTCATTGAGAAATTCTCCATAACTTTTAATTTCTTTAGAAGGATTAATAGAATCCCAAATCGGAGTCTAGTCTATATATGTTCCAGGATATTGTTTCTCCATCTATTCTAAATACTAGTTGTACTTCTCTTCCTCAGATTGGGGCTAAATGCCACCTTTCTAAGTCCCTGTCTAGTATTTCTTAATTCCATATTCTTTTATCCCTAAAATTTGCATATTTTATATTTTTAATATACATTATAATCTACTAATTTGTATCTTACAAAGAATATTAATATACTTGAAAAGTACAAAATATGTTAGATAAATATGTTTAATGATTTAATGATTTATGTTATATGGATGAAAACAAAAACCTAAAGCAAAATGGAAACATAGTCTTTGAGGAGTCAAGTCACAAATATTGGGACATTACTCAACCTGACAAAGCTTTCATTTCAGTCACTACACTAATAGATAAATTCACACAGCCATTTGACAAATCTTTCTGGAGCGCATATAAGGCACTTGAGAAACTTTTATCTAAAGAGGACTGGGCAATTGAGAAGAAGTCACTTTTGAATACTAAGGTATTTGATAAAAGTATTCTAGAATTACATAACATTTCTGAGAATGACTTCAATAGAGAACAGCAAGCAATTTTAGATGCATGGCAAGCTGAAAATAGGCTATCTTGTGAAAGAGGTTCTAAAATACATGCAGAGTTAGAAAATTCTTTTTATAAGAAAAAGAAGAATATAGACTTATCTAAATATCAGATTGGTGGAAAGTTTGAGTGTGTAAAAGATAAGACAGCTCTAGATTTAGATAATGGAGTATATCCCGAATATCTAATTTCTAGAGTATCGGAGGATGGAAAATTAAGAATTGCTGGTCAGATAGACCTTCTAGTTAAAAAAGGTAACTCTATAATTATCTGCGACTGGAAAACTAACAAGAAAATTGAAATGAAGAGCTTCTATAATGCTAAAACTAAGTCATCGGCTAAAATGAAATATCCAATTAATAATTTAGATGATACAAATTATTGGCATTATACTCTACAGCTCAGCACTTACGCATGGATGGTACAAAAACTTAATCCAGAATTCACAATAGAGGATTTAGTATTAGTTCATTTTGATCATAGCGACAATATGACAGTTTATCATCTTCCATATTTAAAAGATGAAGTAGAGAGAATGTTATGGTATTATAAGAAACAACAAGTACTTGATGATGGTAGGAACAAGAGAAAGAGAATTGAGTACTGAAGAAAGAACTCAAATATGTAAGAAATGCCCAATATGTGACATATCAAATTGGATTTGCAATCATAATCTGTATCTTAATCCAAATACTAATGATATTAGTACTTATCCTAAACCTGGATATATAAAAGGGTGTGGTTGTTTATTATCTAAAAAGATTCCAGTAAGTAGTAAACATTGTCCTGCTAAGAAATGGTAAAGAAATGGATTCTAGGATTTATTAAGCATCCTATTAAAATAATTAAGAGCTTTATTTACAAACCTATAAATAAAGACTTATATACTATAAGATTGAATATATGTAGTAAATGTCAAGATAGAGTAAATGTGCCTTATGTAGGAGATACTTGCGGAATATGCGGCTGTATCTTAGAAAATAAGGCAAAGTTATTAGATGAACATTGTGATTTATGTAAATGGTAAAATGAGTATGGAAAGAGCAGAATTGAATAGTAATGAGAAATTAGCATTAATGACTACTGGTATGGAAGGTACTGGTGAACACTTTCTTATTAACGGAGAATCCGCTGATAAGTTATTACAAAGAGAGAAACAAGCTAAATTTAATGATGCAGTTGATGCATTAAATGATAAGTTTGACAAACATAATAAAGCATTAGAGCAATATGCAGAGGATTTATCTAAAGACTTAAATGGACTTGAGATTGCACCCTTATTTGGCTATGTTCTAATCAAGCCTTTTGATAATAATCCATTTCAGAAGATCGAGATTTCAAAATCTGGAATTATTACTGATTTGGGAGGTTATGCTCCTACATATAAATCTAATGAAACAGGAGAAACAGAAGAGGAACAACAATTTATTAAAGTAGGAACAGTTATTGAAACAGGTCATAAGTGTGAATTTGTAAGACCTGGTGATGTAGTATTCTATACAGTAGCTTCTGAATGTATGGTTCCCTTCTATAAACTTGGATTTGTAGTAGTAAGTGAAACTAGACTATTAGCAGTAGTTAATGAAAAATTAACAGAAAGAAAAAATGGAAAATGAGAAAGTTTTTTTAAAACCAGGAGACTTAGTAACTATTAGATAGAATATGCAAGCTCCTGTAATGTTAGTAATTAGAAAAGAAAACTCTTTATTTAAAGATAGTCCTAAGTTAAAGGGATTAAGATGTAGATGGTTTACAACTTCTGGATTATTGCAAGAAGCTGTATTTAACACTATGGATTTAAAACTTGTAGAATAATGCCAACTCCGGAAGAAGCACTTAAAGCATTTTTGGGATTCAGCAAATGCTTACGATAGAAATGTTTAGGCAGATAATTATGGCCTAGATCCTGAATTATAGAAGCATTTAACTACGATATATGGTGATGTAAGCAAATTAAACCAACGCACTATTGATAATTTAAAATATACGTGGAGCAAAAATCCGTAGTTTATTATAAAGACAGCATAGTAGAAGCCAGAAACACCTATAAGTATTAAATAGGATTAGTTTGATTCTCCAAATTTTGCATTAAAAGATGCTGGTTTAAATCCTTTAGATAAATCAAAAGGTCCTATTTAGTTATTTTCTGGAGAATATGGAGTAAAAGCAGCATAGTAGTGGTTAAAAGAACACAATTATGGAAATATAACTGCGGATAATATGTATGGAGCTAATACTAATGCTGCGATTAATACTGCTTTACAAGATACAAAGCTTGATTCTGAAATTAAAAGGCAATTAATAACTCTTTAGGAATAGTATAAAGGTAAATGGGTTCCATAGAAAAAAGTTAATGTAGGAAATTAGAATCCTGTAAATAGTCAAACAAGACAAATATAGTACGGTAATATCACTATGATAGATGGAGAACCTATTTATATACCACAACATACTTATGAGACTTCTACCTAGTAGAATCTCCCTTCAACTTAGGTAAATACTCCATAGTATAACTTAGTTGAAAAAGGAGATAATTCATATTACTCCTTAGGATCTATGAGAAATGCCTTTGATAAAATATTTAGTGAGACAGTACTTGGGAACAACGAGTATAATCCATATATTAATTAGTAGCAAGTTAGAAACCATAAAGATTATAATAGTGAATGGGATAAATTTTTAAAAGCATATATGGATCATGGATGGACAGGATTATTTAGAAATAGATTTACAAGAATCTCATCAAATCAACAAGGAGGTAATTTAAATAATATGAATCAACAAGAAATATTAAAGAAAGCTTTTATTAACTACTTAGTACAAGTTACAGGAGCTAAAACAGAATAGGATTTAGCTAAACTTGGATAGGACTAGATTAAACAATTATATCAATAGTTTACTACTGGAATACAAGATGGTTCTATTGAAGTATCTCAAGATGGACAAGTAAATGTTAAAGGTAGAAAAGCTGCTTTAGGAGCTAAACTTAGTTACTTTAATAAATTACAAGGTAAATGCCCAGAAGGGGAACAATTAGTAACATTTAAGATTGGCGGTAGAGTTTGTACTGCTTGTTAGAAAGGAAACAAAGTAGAAAAGAAACAAACTACTAATTAGAATACTAATCAATAGCCTAAGAAATTAGATCCAGAAAAAACTCCAGTATTGCCAGGTGGTAAGTATCCATCATATTGGACTGCTGATGATAGAATTAAATGGGAACGTAAATATGGATAGAAGGATGAAGGTGCTGCAGTGTCTCCTCCTCCTAGAAAGAATCAATTAGGAGCAGCTTTATAGTTACTCTTAAATAAAAATAGATAAATAACTAACTTTTAAAAATTAACGATTATGGCTTGTGGAAAGAAAATGGCAGCTTGTGGTACTAAAATGAAATCGGCAAAGTGTGGTGCTAAAGCTAAGAAATGTAAGAAGTAATTATGAACATGTTTAGTTATAATAGCTTAACTAAACAGTTGGAAATTAATGAACCAGAAATTTTTCTAGTAAAAGAATTTAAAGATTTAGTAACAAGGGATAAAACCAAATCAAAAGATAGAGTTACAAGAGAATTATCTTATATATACTTAGCTCTTGATTGGAAAAGTCCTTATTCTTAGTATTCAGAATAGGAGAGGCATGAGGAAGCTATTAGTGACTCAGGTCTCTCCGAATCTGAGTTTAATGATCCAATGTTTAGGGAAGCTTGTAGGAAGTATAGAGCTTTACAAGACTCTAATAAATCAATAAAATTACTTGAGGCAGCTAAGAGAGCAGCAGACTAGTTTATAGAATATTTTGAAACAATTATTGATTTAAATGAGAGAGATGTTAACGGTAAGCCAATATTTTCTGCTGAAAAGGTTATGAAGGAAATGGCAATGTTAAGTAAGGTACATGAAGAGTTAATTACCTTAGAAGATTAGGTTAAGAAAGAATTGACAGAACAATCTACTGTTAGAGGTGGGGCAGTGGATGGTTATGACCCAGGTGATTTTTAATTATGGCAAGAAAGAAAAAATTACCTACAGAAATAGAAGTAATAATTAAAGACGTTGAAGAAAAACAGAAATAGGAAGAAGTTCAGGAAGCAAGAGAATTAGTTGATCAAATAAGAACTGAGAGAACTAATGATATAACACATTGGGACGTCCCAAAAGACTAGTAGATTGAAGTATTTGACCCTCTTCTATCTTATGAACTTACTGGATATAGACCTATTGATCAAACTCATGGATTAGACTTTAATCCAGAGTGGTTCACTGAAACGAGAGAGATATATAAAAAGACTGGACATTATTGTCCTTATTTAGTTGGTAGTAAAAGGTATAATGAGTTTTGGAAAGAATAGTATAGACGATGTAAATATGGTATGACAGTAAACGGTTATACTATTACTGGAGATAACTATTTTTTCCTTAATTTTTATTAGCTCCCTACCATTGATACTAATAAAGAATCTGGAGGTGGTACTCATGATGATTTCCCAATATTCTTTTCCTCTCACTATATGTTTTTTCATTATTTACAGATGGCTAGAGTGTTGCATAAGCATTGTGCACTAATGAAAGCCAGAAGTATCGGATTTTCAGAAATAAACGCATCCCTATCTGCCAGAATGTATTCTGTAATAAGATAGAGTAGAGTTATGATTACTTGTTATAACGATGCTTTCTTAAAGACAACATTTAGTAAGTTTGATCATGCTATAACATTCTTAAATACTAGTACCGATGGTGGTATGTTTAAGCTTAGAATTATAGACTAGGACTTAAGAAAGAAATCAGGTAAATAGGTGAAGATATAGGGATAGTTTGAAGAGGTAGGTTTCAAATCAGAAGTAATTGGAATAAATGGTAGTAAACCTTCGAACATAAGAGGTGATCGTGTTGACCTCCTAATATTTGATGAAAGTGGGTGTCACATAGCTGGTACTAAAGTGTTAATGTTTGATGGGACTATTAAAAATGTAGAAGACATATAGCTAGGAGATAAGTTAATGGGCCCAGATGGAACTGAGCGTAATGTAATAGAATTACATTCTGGATAGGACTAGATGTATAAGCTCGTCATGGATAATAAAGAAGAACAAATTGTAAATAGTAAACATATTATTTATGGTAAAAAATATGACTACTATAGAAAAACATTTACTGATTTTGCAATCCATGCTGAGGATTTTTATAATATGGTGCAGGAATCCCCAAGAAAGAGAGATGGGTATAAACTGATTAAAGCTTCCATAGATTTTCCTAAACAAGAAGTTCCTATAGACCCATATATTTTTGGATATTGGCTGGGTGATGGGGATGCATCAAAGGCTAGGTTTACTTCAATGGATTCAGAAGTCATTGAAAGGATAGAATAGTATGCTCAGGAAAATGGAAGTAGAACAAGTAAAACAGAATGTGATAATAGTAAAGGATGCTATCATATTCATATACTGAAACGAGAAGGAGAAAGCACTAATTGGTTTACTGATAAATTAAGACAACTAAATGTTTTAAACAATAAACATATTCCAGATTGCTATAAATTTAATGATAAAGAAACCAGATTGTAGGTACTTGCTGGATTAATAGACTCAGATGGTACTTATTCTTAGGAAAAACATACTGTAGAAATAACTTAGTATGAAGGTCATAAAGCTGTAATAGATGGTGCTTCTTTTATATGTCATAGTCTTGGATTGAAAGTTACATTAAGTACTAGAATATCTAAAGAACGTAAACTAGACAATCATATTATTAAGGGGGGAATTTTATAGCATAGATTAAGAATTTTATATGGTCATTCGTAGATACCAACACTAATTCCTAGAAAACAAACTACTGATAGAGTAGGTCATGGAAAAGGCAGCATAGATAAATTAGCCTATAGCTTTAAGATTGAAAAAGTATAGGTAGATAAATACTATGGTTTTTCTTTAGATAAAGATTAGTTATTTTTACTTGAAGACTTTACAATATGCCATAACTCATGGCCAGGTTTAACCACTGCTATTGTACAGGGATAGGAATTATGTGAAGTTTAGGGAGTACCGAGAGGTTAGATGGTCTTTGGCGGCACTGGTGGTGATACAGGCCCAAATCTTGAGGGTTTAAAGAAGATATATTATAACCCTAGAGCATATAAAATATTACCTTTTAGACATAGCTGGACACAGGACAATACCACAATAGAAAGTGGTTTCTTTATTCCCTATTTCTTATAGGCTCTAAATCCAGAGTTTATGGACAATAGAGGTGTATGTGATATTGAAAGGTATAAAGTCTTTCTATAGGAAGAAAGAAACAACTTATTAGCTGTACCAGAAGATTATGTAAAGAAATGTGCAGAAAGATGTTGGAATGCAGAAGAAGCATTTAGTCTTGAAGGAGTTAATAAGTTTAATAAAATAAAGATAGCAGAATAGTTAGCTGCTATACAATTACATAAATTAGGACCAAAAGTACAAACTGGATTTATTGATTATTAGTATTCAAATAGTAAACATGAATTACAATCAATAAATGGTTTTAAATGGATACCTTCAATTGAAGGTAAGGTTAAAATAATAGAGCATCCTGTTTGGTCTGATATTTATAAATAGGATGTTCAAAGGTTAAAGGATGAAAATCCAGATTTAGAGTTGCCAGAATATAAAGAAATGAAAGACTTATATGTTGCTGGGATAGACGGAATTGATATTGGTTAGAGCTAGACTTCTAAAGAAACTAGAGACCCATCTGATTTCTGTATAGTAATTCTTAGAAGAGCATATGGAATTGGAGAACCTTAGATAGTAGCAATGTATAAAGATAGACCTAACATTATTAGTACTGCATACAAAACAGCAATGTGTTTACTAAAATACTATAATTGTTAGGCTAATATAGAAGCATCTAGACTTGGTTTTGTTACATGGGCTAGAGACCACAAATGTCTTAATTACTTTATGAGAAGACCAAGAGCTACATTATCTGATATTAAAAATGGTAGTACTAAATCTTATGGAACTCCAGCAACTGCTAAAATAATAGATATGCATACTGACTTAACTGCAGAATTTGTGGAGGAATACTGTCATACTATTTGGTTTGAAGAAATACTAGAACAGCTTAGAACATATAATGATGCTAATAAAACTAAGTTTGATATTATAGCAGCACTTGGTATGGTATTCTTAGCAGACTAGGAATTAACAGGTAGAACACCAACTACCGTAGTTAAAGAAGTAGAGCAATTCCAAGATATTGGATATTATAGAGATTCTAGAGGGTATAAACATTTTGGAGTTATACCCAAAACACCAGAAATTGGAATAATTACAAATGAAGAACCAGATGACCCTTACAGAGTTGACAGCAGCGATCCAAGAGTATGGGGATTTTAAAATAGAAGAATTAAATCCTGGATATAAAGTATCTATTTATCTTGGAAGAACAGAATGTCCTGTAGTTATCATATCCGATTTGGAAGGAGAAGATTTTCTCAAATATTTTAAAGAGGAGATGAGAAGCAGGAAATTACAACGGGTTAAACATTATAAAGCGTTTAAATATGAACAAGCAAGAGCTGATAGACAAAACGGACGAGACTATTACGGATCTTGTAGTAGATAAAGATGAATTATAGAAAGCTTATAACTATTATAATGGTATAAGGGATGCTGAGTAGTTTAGATACTTAGAAGAGAATTTTGGTATAGGTAGTCCAACATCTGTAGAATTCACACCACTGTTAAAGAAGCATGTTGATGCCTTAGTTGGAGAATACCTCGGAACTCCTATTCTTCCAAAAGTATCATGCAAGGATGCCACAACTATATCTAATATATCCAGAGAAAAATAGTTGAAGATAAGTAATGAAATTATTAGATATTTAAAAGAACATCTATCTAACTTCTTACTTGGAATTATTAATGGTAAAGATACTACTGATACTTAGGTAAAGAAATAGATAGATTAGATAATAGAAGATATTGATTAGTCTTTTATATCTTAGTATGAAATAGCTGCATAGAATATTATAGAATATATTATGCAGTCTAGAGATACTGATATTATAACTAAGCTGAGATAGCTACTGACAGATTTACTTATTTCTGGATATACATTCTTTAAGACATATGAATCTTTTAATGGCACTAACATTAAAATAAAAGTATGTGATCCTAGAAATACATTCTTTGACCGAAATCCAGAATCTCCATATGTAAGAGATTCATATCGTTCTGTAGTTAGAGAATGGCTAACTAAAGACTAGATATTAGCTATATATGGTAAAGAATTATCTAAGTCTGATATTAAAACTGTTAAAGAGACATGGGATGGTTCCAGTTCTTAGTATGCAAGAGCTTATTAGGAAGTAGTAGATGCTTATCCGGACTACGATGAGGAAATAGAACCAGGTTATCCTTCTGCAGATTATAATGGATATAGAACTTAGTTAATTCCCGTGTATGAGGTTGAATGGCTTGAAACTGATGAGAACTTTGTCATGCAAAGGTATACTACAATTAGAATCGGAGATAATATTTATGTACTAAGAGGATTAGATAAGAATGTTGTTCGTTCTTAGGATAATCCCAATTTATGTAGAATATCTTTAAATGGTGTATATTTCTTAAATAGAGCACAATAGCCATATTCTCTTATATTAAGGTGCATGTCTTTATAGGATAGGTATGACCTACTTAACTATTACAGAGATAGACTTATAGCTAACAGTGGAGTAGCTGGAACTATTATGGATATGTCCTTAATTCCAACTAACTTAGGGGTAGAATGGCCTGAAAGAATTCAGAAATGGCTTGCTTATAAAAAGTCTGGAATTGAATGGATTGATACTACTTAGGAGGGAAGAAATGATAATGGAAATGCCCCTATGAATACAATCTTTAATGGATATGACGACACATTAAAAGCATAGGCAGTATAGGCTATTGAATTGGCAATATAGTCTGTTGAAAGTACAGTATCTTCTATCACTGGAGTTTTCAGAGAAAGACTTAATGGTATAGAATAGAGAGATGCTGTTACTAATATTAAACAAGGTGTTCAGAACTCATTTATTGTAACTAAGCACTATTTCTAGTAGATGGATTTAGTAACATGTGAAATGCTATTAGATTGTCTTAATTAGGCAAAGATTACATACAAGAAAGGAGTTACCGGAACTATAATTCTAGGCGATAAA
>NZ_JBJDXL010000337.1:0-3456 GCF_051866655.1 Intestinibacter sp. | reverse complement strand
AGCCTGTTCAGATAGTGGTGTATAGAGAAAGTATCGAAAATAGAATTATCTATCAGTTAATCTAAATCTGTGTCCCCTATTATTTCCATGATTTTATCCTCTGTCAATTCTTCATCTGTTAAATCTATATATTTTTGATTTTGTCTCTCGATAGTAGCTCTTTCTTCCTCTGGAGCTTCTTCTATTTGTTTTTTTAATCTATTTCTGCAATAACTATCGATATCTATAAAATGACCAACCTGAAGCTTAATCTTACAATTTTTAATTCTGCTTTCACGAATGCGATTCTTTCTCAAATTTTCTAACAGCTTAATTCGGTCATTACAATGATATTCAGGTACTAACTCAAACTGCCCCTCCTTCATAAGTTCTTTATTAATTTCTTTAAATACGTTCATATTATCCCCTCTTTCTAACTCTTCTAAATATATTATAGTTTAAAATTCCATCTATATTAAACTACATATAACTTATACAAGAAAAATTTCTCCATAAAAATCAATTACTTAATATCATTTAATTAGCAAAATAATATTACTTTCTCTCATTATTAATATATAACATTACAAAACATGTCCTTACGTGTTTTACTTAAATTCTTACCATCTTATAAAAATAATTATATTCATGCAAAAGAATACATTTACATAAATATTTTTATATTTTATAATTATAATATGAAATATTTGTTAAACGATTTTCCGAATCTATCTTCCTAAAGCTATGCCATGGATTTTAGATCTGGGTATATTTAGAAATAAATATACCTCCCATTGTGGAAAGGATGATTTAAATAAACAATATATAAATACCTTAAAACAATATCTTGGAAAATAGTAGCAATTTATTTATAGAAAATTTCAAACTTTTATATAATATTAGAACTACTATTCTATCTTGATATAGTAGTTTTTTAGGTCGTTTATTAAATCTCCTAAAATATAACAAATATTTTTAGAATAATACAATAAGGAGAGATAATAAATGAAAAAGACACAGTCTAAATTAATCACATTAATCATGTCAATTCTATTAATCATCCTCATATCTCCGGTAAATGTATTCGCCGGAAATGGAGATGGTAGCGGTGGTGGAGATGGACAAGGTAAAAATAAGCCTCTTGAACTTCTAAACCAATCTATACAAGACGATGACACAGACATCAGTCTTGAGCCTTACATAGTTCTTGATTTCAATAAAAATGTAGTTAATCTACTTGTAAAGGAAGATAATGAAAAATGCTTCAAGCTAACTGACTCAGACGGTAAATCAGTTAAAATAAACATCTTAATGGCAGATGATCAAGTAGATTTAGACAGAAGAAGACAAATAATCGTAGAGCCTGCTAAAGCATTAAAAGAAGATTCTAAATACACTTTAGAGATTTCTGATGATTTAGTTGCAAAAAGCGGAAGTAAACTAGAATCAGATATAGAAATAGAATTCACTACAGGAACAAGTAGTTCGACTAAATCTTCAAAAGACGAATACGATCCAGATGCAGTAGTCGAAGATGAAGATAAAGACAATAAAACTGAAGATAGTGACAATCAAAATAACGATGAAAAAACTGACAATAGCAACGAAAACAACGATAGCGAAAATAAAACTAATGAAAATGATCAACAAGTAAATCCAACATCAAATAACACAACAATCTATATAGCAATAGCAGTAGTTGCTGTTTTAATTATTGGTTTTGGAGTTTACTATAAAAAATCAAAAACTAAATAAACCATGAAAAAAGTCAATAAAATATTAATTTTATTTATCACAACATTAGTTTTATTTGTAGCAACAATTTGTATTGGGAGAGTCAGAATCCCACTTGATATAGTAGCTAAATGTTTATATAAAGGTATTTTCAACGGAAATGTGGAGGTTCCATACGATACCTATGTAATTATAATGAGTATAAGATTGCCTAGAGCGTGCTTAGCTGTTTTAGTAGGAAGCTCTCTTGCAATAGCAGGGGCAGCCTTTCAAGCGCTATTCCACAATCCACTAGTTTCTTCTGGGATACTTGGGATATCTTCAGGAGCTGGATTTGGAGCTGCTCTTTCTATAGTATTATTTTCAGGTACAATATTTACACCTGTATTCGCTTTTACATTTGGTGTACTCGCAGTTGCTCTTAGCTATTTTGTAGGTAGAGTATATAAAAATACTACAGCCATAACACTAGTCCTTGGAGGTACTGTAATAAGTAATATATTCTCAGCACTTTTGCAATTAGTTAAATACACTGCAGACCCTTACAATGAATTACCAGCTATAACATTTTGGCTTATGGGTAGCTTGAGCTCTACTGTGAGCAAAGACATTATACTTTACAGTATTCCTATGGTAGTAGGAACTATAGGTCTTTGTTTATTAGGCTGGAACCTAAACGTACTTTCTATGGGCGATAAGGAGGCAAAATCTCTAGGTATAAATGTAACCTTAAATAAAATACTAGTAATAGTATTCGCTACTATGACAACAGCTGGAGCCGTCTGTGTAAGTGGTTCTGTAGGATGGGTAGGCCTTGTAATTCCTCATATAAGTAGAATGATAATCGGAACAGACAACAGAGTACTTATGCCGACTACTATATTATTAGGAAGTAGCTTTTTGCTTATAGTAGATACTATCTGTAGAACTCTAACAGGCGCTGAGCTACCACTTGGAATAATTACTTCACTATTTGGCGGACCATTCTTTATCTACCTATTAAAGAAAACAAAGGGGGCTAACTGGCAATGAGTATCTTAGACATAAAAAATATAAGCTTTTCTTATGATGAAAAAGAGATTTCGAACCTGACCGGTATTGGGTACTTTACGAGTTTGGTTACTCTGTACTGCAACGATACCAAGCTGACAACGCTGGACGTCAGCAAAAATACCGCACTGGAGACTCTGCGGTGCCACAACAACAATTTGACCACGCTGGATGTCAGCAATAACACCGCACTGCATTATATGTGGTGCTACAATAACAAGTTGGAAACGCTAAATCTAGGCGAGAATACCGCACTGGAGGATCTGTTGTGTTATGATAACAATCTGACAACGCTGGATATCAGCAAAGATACAGCACTGTCGAAACTGGACTGCTCCGGTAATCAGCTGACCACTCTGAGTATCAGCAATAATACAGCACTGTTGGAGCTGAACTTCTCCGGCAATCAGCTGACCGATCTGGATGTCAGCGATCATCAGCTGAACTATTTGTACGCCAATGATAATCCCCAGTTGGAGACGCTGAACTGCTCCGGTAATAATCTTGTCGATCTGGATGTCAGCAATAACACAGCGTTGTCGGAGTTGAACTGCTCCAATAATAAGCTGTCGGATCTGGATGTCAGCAGCGATACCGTCCTGACGGATCTTAACTGCAGCAACAACCAACTGATCTCTTTGGACCTCAGTCAAAATGGTGATTTGGCTACACTTAACTGCGACAACAACTGGC
>NZ_JBJDXL010000336.1:0-3460 GCF_051866655.1 Intestinibacter sp. | reverse complement strand
AGTACTAGGTGAAGAAAATATAAAATACAATGGAACATTTACATCTAGTTTCTATCTATCTAGATTAAAAGATGATGATTATACAGAAATAGATGGATACACTTCTGGAAGAAAAACAGAAGGATGGTTAGGAGAATTCGATTATACTTCATATTCTGGTTGGATGTATTGTGTAAACGGTACATTCCCAGGTGTTGGCATGGGCGATTATCAACCAAAAAACGGCGATGTAATGAGAGTTCAGTTTACTGTAAATGGATATGGAGCAGATGTAGGAGATGACTGGAGTGGTTCAGGAGTTAAAGTTGCAGATAAGGATAAATTAGCAACATCTCTAGCAAATATAAATAGTAGTAGTGATAGAAATAAGCTTTTAAGCTACAAAAATGTAAGAGCTGCTTATAAAAAAGCAAATGATACTATGTATGTGATACAAGCAAGTCAAGATGCAGTAGACGAAGCGAATAAAGAATTAAACGAAGCCGTTGCAAATATAGAAAATGATACAAAAGCAACTCCTATGACAGGTATATCTCTAGATCAAGAATCTAAAGAAATAAAAGTAAACGAAACTGTTCAATTAAATGCTACAATATCTCCAAGTGATACTACAGATGATAAGACTATAACTTGGAAAACTTCTAACAGCTCAGTAGCTACAGTTGACGAAAAAGGTCTAGTAACTACAACTGGTGAAGGAACTTGTAAAATATATGCTTATGCAGGTGATTGTGTAGCATCTTGTACAATAACAGTTAAAAGCGAAACTAATAGTGACTTTGTAATAGAAAATGGAGTACTTAAAGAATACAAGGGCGAATCAGAAGATGTAGTTATACCAGAAGAAGTAACTGCAATAGGCGATAATGCATTCAAAAACTGTGATACTATCGAGAGCATAGTTATACCAAGTACAGTAAAATCAATAGGAGCTTATGCATTCAAGGCTTGTACAGGTTTAACAGAGATAACATTACCAGAAGGATTAGAAACAATAGGAGACTATGCATTTAATAGTTGTACAAGATTGAGCTCTTTAGATATGCCATCTACTTTAAAAACAATAGGAGCTCATGCATTTGATAGCTGTAGACTAGCAACTTCATTGACTTTAAATGACGACTTAGAAACAATAGGAGAGTATGCATTTAATGGTTGTAAATCAATAACTGGTAGAGTAACTTTACCGAGCTCATTACAAAGTGTACCAACTGGTATATTTAAAGGCTGTGAAGCATTGACTGCAGTAGATATACCAGAAGGAGTAACATCAATAGGAAACTATGCATTTTATAGATGTCTAGCATTAGAAGATGTAAAAATTCCAGATAAAGTAAAAACAATAGGAGACTATGCATTTAGTGTTTGTCAAAAAATTACTTCATTTGATTTAGGAGATGACCTAGAAACAATAGGAGCAAGAGCATTTAATACTTGTTCAGCTTTAACAGAAATAACTATACCAAAGAATGTAAAAACAATAGGAAGCTGTGCATTTAATGCTTGTAAAGAATTAAAAACTGTAAAGGTTTACTCTAAAGATGTGGTAATACCATCTGATGTTTCTGATACTTTCCTTACTAACGATGTAACTTTCTATGGTTATGAAGGCTCAACTACAGAAGCATATGCTAAGACTAATAACAAGACTTTCATACTATTAAAAGAAGCAATAACAGTTACATTTGATGCAGATAATGGTGAAAATCTAGTAACTAAAGAAGTATCAGAAGATAAAACTTTAGATTACACTCCACAAGCTCCAGCTAAAGATGGATATACATTTGTAGGTTGGTATACAGATACTGACGATATAACTACAGAATTCAAAAAAGATGCTACTTATGATCAAGACGTTACATATAAAGCTAAATACGCTCATGTTAAAATGTTAGGAGCACAAGGTAAAATAGTAGTAGACGGTAAGAGTGGAATAAGATTTGGTACTAAGATTTACGATGACGGAGACGAAATAGTAGAAAAAGGTACATTAATTATACCTGCTAATTTATTAGAAGAAGGTCAAGCTTTAATATTAGACAATAAAAAAGCAGCTAGATCTATAGGTAAGGTAAACTATGAAGTAAACAAAGATGAAAATTATGTAACTTATTTAGGAACAATAATAAATATACCAGAAGCTCAATTTGAAAGAGAAATGACAGCAGCATCTTATGTAATATACAGGGATAAAGCTGGAAATGAATATACTGTTTATTCTCAATACCCAAATGGATCTATATCTGTTTTAGATATTTTAGGAAATGATATAGATTGGGACGACGAGTGGTAAGATATAAGAGAATTTAAATTATTTTCGGATAATTTACAAAAGTATTTTTAAAATGAAAATCATATAAAACCTATTAAAGGGATATGAAGCAAGGTAAGATTTGCATCGTATCCCTTTTTGAAATATGTATTTATTTTTTAAATTATAAAAAAGTAGTACTACTAGTAGTATCAAAAAATAGCACTAAAATCATACTTTTTAAAAGTGAATTCTAAATTATAATTATTTTAAAAGAAATATATATAAAATTAGTATAAATTGACGAAATATTTGTAGCTTATTTTTTTTTCATATATTTCTAAAATAAAATTATAAAAAGGAGGAACGCATAATGAGCAAGAAAATGAAATCTATTTCTGCTGTATTCATGGCAATCTGTATAGCTGTGACAATGTCATCAACTTCATTGTTTATGGTAGTTGCAGATGCTATAGAACAAAGCAAAGTAGAAAAAGCTCAAGAAGCTGTAGAAGTACCAGAAGAATCTACACAAGACTCTAAAGAATATTCAAATTCTCTTGGATGGTATGATTCACAAAAAGATACTTTTACAATTGATACAGAAGACGATTTAGTGCTATTATCTAGAATCGTCAATGGTACTGCAGAAGATGCTGGAGGTAACAAGGTACAAGATAGTTTCAAAGGAAAAACTATAGTACTAGCTGATGATTTAGAGTTAGAAGGAGTAGAAATAGCTCCAATAGGAACTGAAGAAAATCCTTTTGAAGGAACTTTCAATGGTTCTAACAACAAAATCAATGTCATCATATCTTCAGAAGACGATTACCAAGGTCTATTTGGATACAACAAAGGTACTATCAAAAAATTAAATTTATCAGGAAAGGTAACTGGTAAAAATTATGTTGGTGGTCTTGTTGCAGTCAATGAAGGTACAATTCAAAATATCACTTCAAATGTTACTATAAAGGTTACTGAAGATTATGTCGGTGGTATAGCTGGTAAAAACTCAGGTACTGTAGATAGATGTAAAAACACTGCTACTATAGATGCTAGAGACTTTATGGGTGGTATAGTTGGTTACAACATAGCAACAGTAAAAAGATGCTCTAACAGTGGTACTATAAATTGTTGGGGAACTGAATCTACTTACAATACTATGAAAGGATCAGGTGGTATAACAGGTATTTCTTACGGTGAAACTAA
>NZ_JBJDXL010000335.1:0-15854 GCF_051866655.1 Intestinibacter sp. | reverse complement strand
ACCTCTACTTGTTAAAACTATAGGACATTTTGCTCCTACTATAAATCCTGCCATTTTTGCACCACATGTTACAGTAAGCATTTTTCCCATTATGTTACCAGCATGTATATTTGGTGCAACTAATATATCAGCATTACCTGCTACAGGATTTTCATATTTTTTAGTTTTTGCAACTTCTGCACTCATTGCACAATCATAAGATATAGGCCCTGCTATAGTACATCCTGAGATTTCACCTTCTACATTCATTTTAGCAAGTGCGTCTGCTTCAACAGTTTCAGGCATTTTAGGGTTTACTTTTTCTACACAAGAAAGTACACCTACTTTTGGATTTTCATATCCATAAGATCTTAAAACACCTACTGTATTTTCTATTATCGCTTTCTTTTGTTCTAATGTAGGATATGTAACCATTCCACCATCTACAGCTACAAGTATTTTATGGTAGTTTGGTACTTCAAACATAGTAAAATGAGACATAACTCCACCTTTTCCTAGACCATGTTCTTTATTTACTACTGCTTTTAATATTACTGCTGTATCTAAGAATCCCTTCATTAGGAAATCTCCTTTTCCTTCACGAACTAACTGAACAGCTTTTTCTGCAGCTTCCTTCACATCAGCTACATCATATATATCTTCTTCTGGTACAGTTTCTCCTAATTCATTTAGAATTCTATCTATTTCTTTTTTATCACCAACAAGAACAGGAGTCACAACTCCTTCTTTTCTAGCATATAGAGCTGCTTGAAGAGTATGTTCCTCCCCAGCAGCTGCTATAACCATTCTTTTTTTAGTTGGCAATGTTTTTACTTTATCTATTATCTCTTGAAAATTTTTTATTTCCACAGTATTTTCCTCCAACTATAAACTATCTTTGTTCTCTTCCTATTTCTAAACCTTTTTCAAATGCTTGTTTGTTTAATGGAAGAAGCTTTGGTTTTTTAGAAAGTTTGCGTTCTATCGTTTCCCAAATTATTTCTGGTTTTATTACTTCTGTATATCCTATATAAACTCCAAGCATTAATATATTTAATACTTTTGCATTACCTAATTCTAGAGCTAACTCTGTTACAGGTGCTTTTACTATTTTTATATCGTCTCTTTCTATTTCTTGTTTTACTATTGAGCTATTTATATAAAGAGTTCCATTTGGTTTTAAAGTATTTATAAATTTATCTAATGATGGACCATTCATTACTATTAAGTCATCCATTTCATCTCCTAGAGGTGCTCCTATTTCATCATCAGATATTACAACGAAACAGTTTGCTGTTCCTCCTCTTTGTTCCGCACCATATGATGGGAAAAATGTTACGTTTTTATCTGTTGAATTACAAGTTGCTTCTGCTAAGAATTTTCCTAGAGTCATTACACCTTGACCACCAAATCCTGCTACACATAAATTTGTTTCCATTATTTTCCCTCCTATTTATCCCTGATTACACCTAATGGGAATTCAGGTAACATTTTTTCTTCTATATAATCTAGTGCTTTCAATGGATCTAATCCCCAGTTAGTAGGACAACTTGTAACTATTTCTACCATTGAAAATCCTTTACCGTCTAATTGATTTTGGAATGCTTTTTTAATTGCTTTTTTTGTTTTACTTACATTTGCAGGTGTGTTACAGCTTGTACGTTCTAGATATGCTGGAGCTGTTAATTGATTTAATATTTCACACATATGCATTGGATATCCATGTTCTTCTGCAATTCTTCCGTTTGGTGCAGTAGACGCTTTCATACCTATAAGTGTAGTTGGAGCTAATTGACCCCCTGTCATACCGTATATTCCGTTATTTACAAATATTACAGTTATGTTTTCTCCACGGTTAGCTGCTGATATGGATTCTGCTAAACCTATAGAAGCAAAATCTCCATCTCCTTGATATGTAAATACTAAAGAATCTGGGTTACTTCTTTTCATACCTGTTGCAACTGCACATGCACGACCATGAGGTGCTGTTGTATTATCATAAGCCATATAGTCCATATGTAATCCACAACATCCTATGCCTAATACACAAGCTGCTTTATCTACAAGGTTCATTTCTTCTAAAACTTCACCTATTAATTTTATAACAGTACTATGCATACATCCTGGACAGAAACCAGAAACTTTATCTTCTTGGATAGTTTTTGTTCTTGAATAAATTAATTCCATTTCTACTAACCTCCTATTTTTCCACTATTTCTCTTACAGCCTTGATTATGTCTTGACGTTTCATTATATTTCCACCTGAACATAAGCAAGTTTCTATTGGACAACGTCCTTTAACACCTTTTTCTACATCTGTTATAAATTGTGCTGGAATTGACATTTCAACATCTAATACTGCTTTTACTTTGCTGTAATCTAATTTATCAAAAGTACTATAAGGGAATGGATGAACTGTTATAGGTCTTATCATACCTACTTTTATTCCTTCTTTACGAAGCATATTTACTACTGCTTTTGATATACGTGCAGAAACTCCGTAAGATGCAATAACAATTTCAGCATCTTCTATCATATATTCTTCTACCATAATATCTTTTTCCCATGATTTATAAAGTTCATTAGCATCTTCATTTGCTTTTTGCATATCTTCTGTTTTCCAGTGACCTGGTTCAATCCAAGATCTATTAGCATAATCTAGCTTATGACCTATGCATGCCCAAGATTTCTTACTTTCTTTTATTTTTGCTACTTCTTCATCGCTTTTCATCTCTGGTAATTCAACAGGTTCCATCATAGTTCCTATTACACCATCAGCTAATATCAACACTGGATTTCTATCTCTATCAGCATAATCAAATGCTGCATATGTAAGATCTACTGCTTCTTGAACTGTAGCTGGTGCAAAAACCATCATTTGGAATCCACCGTTTCCACTTGCTTTAGTAGCTTGAAGATAATCCATTTGTGCTGGTTGTATACTTCCAACTCCTGGACCCCCCCTAGCTATATTTGCATATACCATAGGTATTCTAGCTGATGCACAGTATGATATACCTTCACTCTTTAATGCGATCCCTGGACTACTTGATGAAGTCATTGATCTAGTTCCTGCTGATGCTGCACCATATACCATATTTACTGATGCAACCTCTGATTCTCCTTGTACAAAAGTACCTCCTACCTCTGGTAATCTTCTCGCAAAATATTCGGGAATCTCATTTTGTGGTGTTATAGGATAACCAGCAAAAAATCTACATCCCGCTCTAACAGCTGATTCTGCAATTGCTTCACAGCCTTTCATGAATTTTCTTGCCATATTTATAGCCTCC
Source organism: Intestinibacter sp. (assembly GCF_051866655.1). Taxonomy (GTDB): domain Bacteria; phylum Bacillota; class Clostridia; order Peptostreptococcales; family Peptostreptococcaceae; genus Intestinibacter. Next base: position 12,582 of record NZ_JBJDXL010000335.1, on the reverse strand, counting down.
TTAAAATCTTATTTATATACTTCTATTGCTCCATCTGGACACATTCTTGCACATATACAACATGATACACATTTATCTAAATTAACAGGTTCTACATATTCATAACCTTTCGCATTAACATTTTGACCTATTTGAAGAACTTCTTTTGGACAAAATTTAATACAATATCCGCAGCTCTTACAACGCTCTGCAATTATTTTTATCTTTTCCATTTTTATTCCTCCATTATAATACTTGCTCTTCTAACCATTCATAAGTTAAATACAAATGAATTAAAAATAAAGGTAATCTTGCTTTGTCCTTTACTTCATCATATAAGTTTTCATTTACACAAGAAAAATCTATAGGTTTATATTGAGTTACAATCTCTACCATATTATTGCTTCCTTCTAAATATTCATCTGCTGTAGTTGTAATTCCATTATTAGAATTATCTATAAATCTAACTTGAGATAAATCTATATGAGATACACCTAAAATTTTTCCAAGTGTTCCATCTATATGTTCTATATCGTAAGACCATGGACGCATATTATTCAAAACATAGTAAACAACTGTATCTTCCTTATTTATAAGTGGAGCAAATCCACCTAATGATCTAGCTCCTATGTAATCTCCACCTACATCCATCACCACAATTTCATCTTTGCTTTTTAAAAGATGATTGACTCCACCAACAAGGGTAGGCGCATCCATGAATTGTTCCTGACAGTGGAATTCTACTCCCACTTCTTTAAGATACTCGCTTAAATCCCTTGAACGAAATAAAGGCTTTGTCATATCCATATCAAAGAAATGAACTTTTTTATTATTATTCTTAGCCATATTTATGGCAAAATTAATAGATATTTCACTTTTTCCACTACCTGCTTCTCCAAGAAAAATAAAATTTTTTCCCTTTGAAGGTACTACTTCTTTTAAATCAATCATTTTACCTACTCCTTGTTATAATGAAAATATTATCTCATTGTGATATATCCATGATATTGTGTATAAGCATCCATAGTTGCCATATCACCTAAAAATACTGAAACTATGTTAAATTGTGGTTTTAAATATGGGAATTTTTCTTGTTGAGCCCATTCTGGTTTTTTAATTGATCCAGAATTTTCAACTACGGCAGTATACCACTCTTCTTCACCTTCGAACCATAATTCTACTACACGATCAAAATCAGTTGCTCCATAGTTAAGTTGTACTTTACTACTTACAAAACGATTTACATAACAACAATTTTCAAAGTATGGAACTACCTCTTCATAAAACCATTTTTCGCCTTCTTCTTTTTCAACTCCATCAGGATATTTAATCATAAATTGCCAACGATAATTTGGTCCATCTTCAACAGTTCTTCCTTTTCCTCTAAAATCTTCTTCCCAGTTTATTGGAATAAAAGAAAAAACAAAAGGAGGACATCCATTATCTCCACCTACTGCACGCCCAGCATCTCCACTTTCTGCATTTTGGTGAACTTTTTTATTTTCTACATCAGGTATACATCCTTGCCAACGAAGAACGTCCATTGGCATGTATTCTGTCATTATTCTGTTAGCCATTTCAGGCATATGTTCATCTACAAGCCAGTAGTGTTCTGTTAATTGCATCTTACGAGCTCCAAAACGATCTCCTTCTGGTGGAGTTGGATATGCTTGATAAAATGCATATTTAGTACAATAAGGTCCAAAATTACTTATACTATCTGGAATATGATGACGATATAGCCAATCCATTAATTTAGGTCTATATTCTTCCTTAGCAAGACCTACATATATTAAACTTCTCATTATTTTAAAATCAAATGCCATAATATTTTCTCCTATACTAATTACTTATTTTATTTATTTTTTAATATAAATTTAGTAAATAAATCTACACCAGCTCCTACATACCAGACCCCTACTATCATGGCTACTGCTATCTGTACAGCAAGTGGTAAAACACTTGAGATATCTTGTGGTGATATAATAGTCAAGCCTATCGCCCATCCACATAACCATGAAGGTAAAAATATAAATTTATGTAATGCTGATCCAATTAAAACTGCTAAAAAACCTAATATACAAAGTATTAAAAATAATTCTAAATTTGGATTTAAATTCAAATACTTCATAGCATAAATTGCTAATACAGCCCATAAGTCTCCGCATAAAAATCCAAACATTATTTTCATACCATCTTCAACTTTATTTCCATTAGTCACATATAATCCTGCACATATAAGTGCTACAGCTCCAGTTGTTATTCCTATATAAGGTGCTAGCACTGCCCATATTGGTGGCAAAAGTGCAATTCCTATAGCAAGTGCTAGCACTTCTTTATTTTTACTATTCATTCTTTATCTAAACTATTTTTAGTTTTCCATACCTGCTAATTTCATTGCTATTTGATTTGTAATCATAGATACTACGAAACAAATCAAATATAGAGGTATGAATGTTGCTAAAAAAGCGAATACAAATACAGGTACTAATCTAACATTGTAATATGTAAGAATTAAACCTATTATTACTACGAAAATAAATGCAACTGGAATATTTCCTACTATTCTACCTGGAAGTTTATTTGAATCTAATTTAAATAAAGTTGGAAATTTATTTGCAATCAATCCTATTGGCACAACTAAATTTATAATACATGCAATAATAAATGCTATTATTACGTTAATAATCCAGTTAGTAAGATCAAGCGCTTGACCTCCAAGTAATGGTGCTGCTGTTGACATAATAATTGCCATAGGGATATTATTAACCACATTTAAAATCCCAATTTGTTTAAAACTTGGTTTTTGATTCATATAGCAATCCTCCCATAAAACTTACTGAAAATAATGTTCTATCTCTATTAGTTATTCACTTTTAAAGGTTCTATGAAGTTATAAGAAGCTTTTCTTTCTTTAAAAGCATCTGTTTTACGAACTTCGGCATAATGAGTTTCCATTCTTTTTATATCATCACCGTGTATGAATTTTCCTGGTAATGTATCATGTGCATGACCTAGTTGTTCTTCTGGGAAAGTAAATACTGTTTTACCACTTGAAGTATCAACTTTTCCTACTATACCACATAATGCACATATTGCTTTGTCACTATATGGTTCAAGGTAGAATAATTTATTATGGCAATGAGGACATACTCCTTCTTCTCCTTGATAAGTTGATTTTTCAAAATCTTTGGCTGCTTCAACTATGTTTATACCTATTTGTCTAACTTTTTCTAATCTTTCATCATCCATTATTAATTCTTTTGCCCATGGGAACCAAGCATTGTCTATAATTTTCCACATTGGAACAAGTGCAAGCATAGCATGTTCACATTGAACTCTAGTTCCCCAATCAGAACCACCTATACCCATAAATGATATTACTTTGTCTTTTAATATTCTTTGATCAGGTATTTTTCCACCTGTAGCTTCTGCTACTTTTGTTCCTATTATATTATTTCCTTTATCTATTCTTGGTCCAAAACGGTCCATTACAGTATGAAATAATCCTGATGCTCCTTCTTCAAATATAGGGTCTGAAACTATTATTCCATCTGCATCCTTCATTTTATCAAGTAACCATTCAAAATCATCTTTTAATACACATTTGCTTCCTTTTCCTGATAATAACGTTTTCACACATGCACAACAACCTGTACAATGTTTTATATCAAGTGATGACATTTGGATAAATTCAACATCTGCTCCTGAATCCTTTGCCCCTTTAAGTGCAACCTTGCACATAGTATCATTAGTTCCATTTTTTGTTCCAAAAGAAATTCCTAGTATTTTCATATTTTTTCTCCTTTTTTCACTATCTACTTTATATTATTTATTTTAATTATTTTATTTTAAATTTATGCTCATCCTCAATAAAATATCTATTAATATATCGAGGATGAGAGTATTTTATTAACTTTAAAATATATATATTCGGGATATATTTGTATGTATAAATTATTTAGTTTTCTTCCTTCATTTTTAATATATAGAATCCATCGTCTAGAGCATCTATTATTATATATCCTCTATCATCAACAATTACATCTTCTGTAACTGCTAAACGTGGTCCAGGGAATCCAGGGAAATATGATTCTTCTGGTGTTTTGTTAGGATTTGGTGGTATAAAGTAAGCTAATTCCTTAATATAATAAGGATCAGATACATCGTACACTCTTAATCCAGCATGGAAATAACAGCAATATACTCTATCTCCTCTTTGTTCTAACCATGGTTTATTATCCATTGGTTCATGAAGATTATGCGGTCCAAATGGTCCTGGTTTTCCTAATCCAGCTACATTGAAGTTTGGATAAGGGAAATCTTTAGGTACTTCTGGGTATGGGAATTGAGCTATTAAAGTTGGTTTAGTTGGATCACTTACATCTATCATATGTATATTGTTCATAGCTTGAACTTCTTTAATTGCATCAGGTGTAAAGAATTGAAATCTTTCGCCTTCATTTTGAACTACAACTAAATCTCTTCCTGGTAATGGTAAAGCTGTATGAGTTCTAGCACCTGCTAAATTACTACAAAATGCTGGCATTAGTGGTAATTCTCCTAAGCATCTTGGTCTTGTAACATCTTCAACATCTAATACTACTAGACCAGCACCACCGTATCCACAGTAAGATTTTCCATCTCTAACAAATGGAGGTCCATGAAGCCATCCTTTATCCATGAATGATGGACAATGAGGTGCACCTGGATCAAAGGTTCTATTTGGATAACCATCTGCATATTGATCTGGTCTCCACCAACGTCCTACTTCGACTGGGTTAGTTGGATCTTCTATATCTATAATTCTATATATTAAGCCTTCAAACCCAACACAATCGCTTGATAAATGTACATATCTTCCCCCATTGTACATAAATCTATGAACACCCATTACATGTTTTAATCCACAATCCCAATATCCTAAGAATTTTGGATTTAATGGGTCTTCTTTTAAACTATATATTCTAATGCCTGCTTCACATTTGATGTCTTTTAATTTTGCTTGGTCTACAAGAGCTCCTGGTCCACTACCACAACTCATTGCTACTATCATAAGATCATCTGCAATTTGTATTTTAGGAGTTGTTGTTGTAGGATACTCTTCTGGATCTAGTAATTCGAAATGTTTTATGAACTTTGGATTGTAAGGATCTGTGACATCACTGATCATTACGCCATTTTTCTTAGTTCCACCGAAACAGCATCCGTATAAATAATATTTTTCATTTTGTTTATACAAAGCCATTTGGAACATCCCGCAAGTTCCATCTAAATTGTTGAAAGAGCAAACTTCTAGATTTTTTATATATCCATTGTTGCCTTTTCCTTTTGCATAAAACTGGTCTTCCATAGCTTAACCTCTCTTTCTTTTTTATTATTAATTTCTATACTTTTATTTTATTTCACTAATAAATTAAAGTCCAATATCGTTTTCTTTTGAATATATAAGTTTTTCTTATTAATCAATCGCTAAACATATAAGTTTTTCTTATTAAAAGTCTATAAGTATTGAAATTTAACTATTTCTAATTATGCCTATTAAATTACTTTTAAATATAATATAATTAGCTTAATGGCTATTTAATCGTATATTTTATTTTTATGGGGAGAGTGATTTTTTGAATACTAGACAATTAGAATACTTCATTTCAGTTGCTGAAAATCTAAGCTTTACAAAAGCTGCAGAAGAATTTTATATTTCACAAACTGCTGTTACTCAACAGATAAAATCACTAGAGGATCAAATGCAAGTTAAATTATTTATTAGAAACAAGCGACATGTTGAATTGACATCTGCTGGAGAATTTTTTTTAACTGAAGCACGAAATATTTTAAAAAATATTAATGATGCAATATATAAAACTCAACAGCTTGCAAATGGTTTTTTTGGTACATTAAATATCGGATTTTTATTAGGATATAAAAAAGATACACTTACTCAATACATAAAAAATTTTTCTTCTTTTTTTCCAAATGTATCTTTAAATATTGTTAGTTATGAAATAACTGATCTTTTGTATTTAGTAAAAAACAACCATATGGATTTGGCATTTGTAATTAATCCTAAAAATAAACCTTTAAAAGATTTTGAATATAAATCTATAGGAAAATATAATTTGATTGCTTTATTAGCCTGTTATCATCCATTAGCTAATAAGAAATCTATAGATTTAGCTGAATTAAAATACGATAAATTTATTTTTATAAAAGAAACTGGAAATGAATACGGTCAAAAATCTATGGTTCAAGATAGATATGAAAAATCAGGCTTTATACCTAATATAGTGCAACGTTGCAATGATCTTTCAACTATTGAAAGCATGGTCGAAGCAAATATGGGAGTTTCTATTTTACCATCATTTTGTATTAACGAAAATTCCTCAAAAAACATCCGTGCTATACCAATAAAAGATACTGAAGATGAAGTCGAAGTCGTGGCTATATGGAATAAAGATAACACAAATCCTGCATTAAAAAAATTCATTTCTATGCTTTAATATAAAAACCTGTCCCAAATTTATGAGACAGGTCTTATTTTTTATAATTATTTTTATGAATATATCTCTAGAATACTTTTTCGTATGCTACTCTCTTGTCTCCATCTTCTGGTCCACCTTCTAGATAGATCACACCGCAGTATTTAAATCCACTGTTTTCCATCGCTTTTTGCATAGAAAGATTTTCTTCGTGTGTATCGATTTTTATACTGTGCATTCCTCTTTCTAAGCTCATTTGTTGTACACATTTTACCATTTCACCCATTACACCTGAGCCTTTTTGTGAATTAGCTACTGCGATTCTGTGGATTGAAGAGTATTCTCCTTCTGTTATCCATTTACCTTCTTGTATTTTGTTGTAGGCACTTTCTTCTTCAAAAGATATAGCTGTTGTAGCTATTACTTCCCCGTCTTTAACCATTACATATCCTATGCCTTTTTCTATGTCGTCGTTTATAAGCTCTTCGTTTGGATATCCCTTTTGCCATTGGTCAATTCCTTTTCCTTTAAGGTAATCCTTAGCTTGGTTTATTATTTCCATTACTTTTGGCACATCTGCTTTTACTGTTTTTCTAAATTCCATTTTTACTACCCCTTATCTAATGTATATAATTAAAGTTTCATAGATAGAGAAACTCTACCTTTATCTAAATCTACACCTATAACCTTGACATCTACTATGTCTCCAACAGAAACTATTTCCATAGGATCCTTTACGAATTTGTTGCTCATTTGTGATTTGTGAACAAGTCCGTCGTTTTTGATTCCGATATCTACGAAGGCTCCGAAGTCGACTACGTTTCTTACAGTTCCTTTTAAAGTCATGCCTTCCTTGATGTCCTCGATTTTTAATACATCTGTTCTTAAAATAGGCTTCATACCTTCATCCCTAGGGTCGCGTCCTGGCTTTTTGATTTCTTGGATTATATCTTTTAGAGTAGGTTCTCCTACTTCTAGTTTCTTGCTTATTTGTTTTAATCCGATTTTTTTAACTCTAGCGTCTATGTCAGATATATTTCTATTTTCGATATCCTTCATAGTGTAGCCTAGCATTTCTATCATTTGCTTACATACATCGTAGCTTTCTGGATGGACTCCTGTGTTGTCTAGAGGATTTTTGCCTCCTGCGATTCTCATGAATCCTGCACATTGAACAAAGGCACTTGGTCCTAGTCTTTTTACCTTTTTAAGCTGAGCTCTAGATGTGAAATCGCCGTTTTCTTCTCTATATGTAACTATGTTTTTTGCGACTGATTTACTTATACCTGAAACGTGTTCAAGTAATGAATATGACGCTGTATTTAAATCAACTCCGACGCTGTTAACTGAGTCCTCTACGACCCCATCTAAAACCTCTGTAAGTCTCTTTTTATTTAAATCGTGTTGGTATTGACCTACACCTATGTTTTGAGGCTCGATTTTTACAAGCTCAGCAAGTGGGTCTTGAAGTCTTCTACCTATTGAAATCGCACCTCTTATAGATACATTGATATCTGGATGCTCTTCTGCTGCTAGCTCTGATGCTGAGTATATAGAAGCTCCTGCTTCACTTACTATTACGTATTGAGTTGGAAGCTTTTGCTCTTTGATTAAATCAGCTATCATTTTTTCTGATTCTCTAGATGCAGTACCATTTCCGATTGCTATTACGTCTATGCTGTATTTTTTCACAAGCTCTGTAACTTTCTTTTTGGCTGATTCCATTTTTGCTTGTGGCTCATGTGGATATACGATTGCTTGGTCTAGGAATTTTCCATTTCTGTCCACAACAGCTATCTTACATCCATTTCTGTATCCTGGGTCAAATCCCATTACTACTTTTCCCTTTAGAGGTGGTTGTAATAATAGATTTTTTATATTTTCTCCAAATACACTTATCGCTCTTTCTTGAGCATTTTCAGTTAAATACGCTCTTATCTCCCTTTCTATTGATGGGAATATAAGTCTCTTATATGAATCGTCTATGGCTGTTGTTATTTCTAATGCATTTTCTAAATTATTTTTGTTTATGTATTTGTTTTGTATATAATCTAATACTTTGTCGTTGTCTATTTCTAATTTAACCTTTAGGAAATTTTCCTTTTCACCTCTGTTTATAGCCAATACCCTATGTGATGCCATTGTTTTAACTGGCTCGCTGTAATCGTAGTACATATCATATACTGATTTTTCGTCAGTTGCATTTTGAGTAGAAATTACACCGTGGTCTATAGATAGTTTTCTTATGTATTTTCTTATATCTGCATCATCAGAAACTATTTCGGCAATTATATCTAAGGCTCCTTTTATAGCGTCTTCTACTGTTTCTACGCCTTTTTCTGCGTCTATATATTTAGATGCTTCAGCATTTATATCTAAGATATTTTTTTCTAAGATAGAATTAGCTAGAGGTTCTAATCCCTTTTCTTTAGCTATAGTCGCTCTAGTTCTTTTCTTTTGTTTGTAAGGAGCATATATATCTTCTACTTCTTGAAGAGTTTTCGCTTTTGCTATTGCCTTTTTCAAATCTTCAGTCAATTTTCCTTGTTCATCTATTATTCTAGTTACATCTTCTTTTCTAGCTTCTAGATTTCTCAAATAAACCAATCTATCGTATAGCTGTCTCAAAACGACGTCGCTCATTTCGCCAGTCATTTCTTTTCTATATCTAGCAATAAAAGGTATTGTATTTCCTTCATCAATTAATTTTACAGTATTGTCTATATACTCTCTTTTTACATTAAATTCTTTTTCTAAAATATTATATATATCCAAACCTTACACAACTCCTTTAAAAAATAAGGAGCTAGCAACTATATGCCTAGCCCCCTTATTTTATTTTTATTTACTTTTGATTTTATTCATCTTCAAGTATTCGTTTATAAATAAATCTATATTTCCATCTAATACACTATCCACATTTCCTATCTCGGCATTAGTTCTGTGATCCTTAACAAGCTTATAAGGCTGGAATACATAGGATCTGATTTGACTACCCCAAGTTATCTGTGAATATTTGCCTTGTATATCTTCTATTCTCTCTTTGTTTTCTAATTCCTTTAAATGAACAAGCTTACCTTTTAAAATTTTCATCGCTGTATCTTTATTCTGGAATTGCGATCTTTCATTTTGGCATTGAACTACTATACCAGTTGGAATATGAGTTATTCTAACTGCAGAGTCCGTTTTATTTACGTGTTGCCCTCCAGCTCCTGATGATCTATATGTGTCTATTTTTAAATCATTTGGATTTATGTCGACTTCTATACTATCATCTAGCTCTGGCGTAACATCAACTGACACAAATGAAGTATGTCTTTTACCTGATGCATCAAAAGGAGATATTCTAACTATTCTATGGACTCCTTTTTCGCTTTTTAGATATCCATAGGCGTTTAGTCCTTCTATTGACAATGTAACACTTTTTATACCTGCTGCTGGGTCTTGTATCATATCTAAAGTATGAACCTTAAATCCTCTGTCATCAGCCCATCTAAGATACATTCTAAGAAGGATTTGTGCACAGTCCTGTGCATCTAATCCTCCTGTACCTGCATTTATAGCTAATATTGCGTTACTATTATCGTATTGTCCACTTAATAATGTCTTTATTTTTACTTTATCTATTTTATTTTCTAGATTTTTTATAGATTTTTCTATGTCCTTTTCTATGGACTCGTCGTTTTCCTCTAGTCCTAATTCTATTAAAACCTCAATTTCCTCCAAGTCCTCTTGTAAGCCTTCGTATTCTTCAACAACAGCCTTTAGGTCGTTGCTCTTTTGAAGTATCTTTTGAGCTCTTTCATTATCGTCCCAAAATTCCTGCTTGTTTATTTCTTCCTCATACCTTTGAATCTCGTCATTCTTTGAAGCTAAGTCAAAGAGAAACACCCAATTCTTGTAAGTCTGCAGACATCTTTTCTACTGATTGTCTGTAATCTAGTTCTCTTAACATCAGAACCTCCTAGTTTCTACCGCAGCAGTTTTTATATTTTTTACCACTACCACATGGGCAAGGATCGTTTCTTCCTATTTTTTGTTCCTTAACAACTGGTTTTTTCTCATCAGTTGATGAAGATATATTATCAACATCTACTACTTGTTTTCTTTCCTTTGGTTGTTGTTCTATAGTTATACCGAATAAGTATCTAACTGTATCGTGTCTTATTTGGTCGATCATTTCGTCGAACATATTGAAACCTTCCATTTTGTATGCTATTACTGGGTCTTGTTGACCTAAAGCACGAAGGCCTATACCTTGACGTAATTGATCCATAGCATCTATATGATCTATCCAGTGATTATCAACACATTGTAAAAGTATGATTCTTTCTATTTCTCTCATTCTTTCTGGTGTTATGATATCTTCTTTTTCTTGGTAGATTGCTTGAGCTATTTCGTATATTTTGTCTATTAATTCTTGTCCTGCTAAAGCATCTAATCCTTCTACTTCTAAGCTTTCTGCTGGCATAAATGCTCCATATAGGTAGTGTTTTAATCCAGCATAATCAATTTTCTTTTCTTCTGTGTATGCTTCTACAGCTAAAGCTATTCTGTCTTTTACCATAGATTGGATATATTCGTGCATATCTTCGCCTTCAAGAACCTTACTTCTTTCAGCGTATATAACTTGTCTTTGTTTATTCATAACATCATCGTATTGAAGTACGTGTTTTCTTATACCGAAGTTTCTACCTTCGACTTTCTTTTGTGCACCTTCAATAGATTTAGTTAACATCTTGTGTTCTATAGGCATATCTTCTTCTAGACCTATTTTGTCTACAAGGCCTTTGATTTTTTCGCTTCCGAATAATCTCATAAGGTCATCGTCAAGTCCTATATAGAATCTTGATGCACCTGGGTCACCTTGACGTCCAGAACGACCTCTTAACTGATTGTCTATTCTTCGAGACTCATGTCTTTCTGTACCGATTATAGCAAGTCCACCAGCTGCTTTTACTTCTTCTTGTTCTTTTGCAGCTTGTTCTTTATATTTATCGTATAAATGATCAAATGTTTCTTTAGCTTTTGCTAAATCTTCATTTTCAGCTAATTCTTCAGCATCTATACTAGTATCAACTCTCTTTATAGATTCTTCAGTGAATCCTTGTCTTCTTAATTCCTTTTTAGTTAAGAATAATGGGTTACCACCAAGCATAATGTCGGTACCACGACCAGCCATATTTGTTGCTATTGTAACTGCCCCAAGTCTACCTGCTTGTGCGATTATTTCAGCTTCTTTTTCGTGGTTCTTAGCATTTAAAACCTCGTGTTTTATACCCTTTCTCTTAAGGATTTGTGATAATAATTCTGATTTTTCTATTGATACAGTACCAACTAGTACTGGTTGATTTTTTTCGTGTCTTTCTATTATATCTTCTGCCACTGCGTTGAATTTACCTTTTTCATTTTTGTAAACAACATCTGGTAAATCTTCTCTTATTACTGGTTCATTTGTAGGTACTTGTACAACGTCCATTTTGTAGATTGATTTAAATTCTTCTTCTTCTGTTTTAGCTGTACCTGTCATACCTGCAAGCTTAGCATACATTCTAAAGAAGTTTTGGAATGTTATAGTTGCAAGAGTTTTTGATTCTCTTTGAACATGTAATCCTTCTTTAGCTTCTATAGCTTGATGTAGACCTTCTGAATATCTTCTACCAAACATTAGACGTCCTGTAAATTCGTCAACTATGATTATTTCACCGTCTTTAGCAACGTAGTCTACGTCTTTTTTCATTATAGCGTGTGCTTTAAGTGCTTGGTTTATATGGTGGAATAATTCAGTATGTTCTACATCTGTTATATTTTCAACGTTGAAGTAAACTTCTGCCTTTTTAATACCTGATTCACTTAATGAAACAGCTTTTTGTTTTTCATCTATTTCGTAATCTCCATCTGATGGAAGTTCCTTTTCTTCTTCTGTTTTTTCTTGTTGAGTTTTACTTGGTCTCTTTAATGTCAATACAAATGTGTTGGCATCTGTGTATAAATGAGTAGATTTATCCCCAGGACCAGATATGATAAGTGGTGTACGAGCTTCATCTATTAAGATAGAGTCAACTTCATCGACAATAGCGTAGTTTAATTCTCTGTGAACTCTTTGTTCTTTGTGAATTACAAT
>NZ_JBJDXL010000334.1:0-3489 GCF_051866655.1 Intestinibacter sp. | reverse complement strand
TACTATGGATAAATGCATTGTATCTGGTAATTCGCATTCATTATTTAAGCTTATTTTAGATGGTTTTCTATAGTACTGTAAGTCTATACTAGATATGATTGTATACTTATCGTGTATTATATAAATCTTATTTGCATCATCAATATTAAGTACTACATAAGGAGTTCTTATTATCTTATTGTCAAAGTAAGACGGAATAATGCTTTGCATAGAATCATAGTCTATTACTTTATTAGGAACAACTCCTTCTGCTTGCTTATAGTTATCTGTAACAGTACTTACAGAACTTATATAAAACATATAATCACTAGGTATATCAGCTTTATAAGTATAATTATTATCTACAGTTACATTCAGCTTTTCTACAGAAGTTAATGTCTTAAGAGCATCTATTATTCTATTTGTAGCTCTAGTTTTATTGTCACTATCACTTTGAGTATATATCTGTGATATAATTCTTTCTTGAGCTGCATTAAGAAATGCAAATATAGAATCAGAAGTAATCTTTTCTGCATCTCTTAAATTAGGATCTATTAACGTTATCCTACGCTCAAATTCAATTTGCATTTCTCTTGCTGTCATTACTCTTGTACACCATTAAGTTGAGCTTTAGTATTTACTCTTTGAGATTCTATATTCTCTAAAGCAATAATAACAGCTCTATTTATAATTTCATTTATTATAGCATCTGATAAGTCGCTTATTTCATCACTAGGCTTTAAGTCTGCAAATCTAGTAGGAGTAAATATATAGTTCAACTATAATACTACTATTCTATCTATATCATATGTATCAAAATAAATAGTTATTCTATCTTTATCTAAAGTACATACTGGCTAAGGTATATACGGTTTATTTAGATCAGTTTCTATGAAGTTATGAGCTACTTCATGAGATACTAATTTGACTGGTCTTATACTATATACCGGCTCTTCACTATCAGACTTTAACTGCACTTTTATTATAGAGTCAACATAGAACATAAAATCGCACGGAAGCTAAAAAGTTCTATTATTTATTTCTACATAGCAATCTTTCATAGTAGTTTTTATTTTGCTATCACTAGAAGCAGTTATTAAAGCAGAACCTATTAATGACTATAGATCTGCCATTCTTTTTTCTGTTTGGTCAAAACCTATATTATTCTAAGTTCCACTATACTTATTACTTATTACTTCTAATGTTGCCTAATCTAAGAACTTATCTATTTCCTCTGTTAAGAAAGCAGGGCAGCCTCCGAATTCTGCTCCGGAGGCGCTCTTATCCATTAACAATTTAAAATTCTTATGTGCGTCTCTTTTAGTTATCATTTTGACTTAATTTCAGATAAAATTGCTAATTTAATATCTTGGTTCTTTTTATCATTCAAGTATGCAATAACATCATCTAATCCATTTCCTATGTTATCAGTACCAAAGTAATACTGACTTCTATTGCGTCTAATGATGTTCTTACTAATTGCTTCTTCAATGACAAAGTTAATTTCTTTGTTGACGTTATTAACCCATCTAGCCATAAATCTATCTGGTTCCTTCTCAAGTATCTCATTAATCTTAGCTTCTACTAATTCATTAGACATAGTATCAGATTTAAATCCAAATAGTCTAAGACACTTGCGCATATCTTCAACACTCATCTTAGTAGATGCAATATAAGCTTCTTTCTTAATCTTAGAACGTCTATTAGCTATTTCAGCTTCTACTTCTTGATTAATCAATACATAGTCTTTACTAGGGTTAATAGCTTTTACTCCATTAGCCACATTCTTGTGACTCTTTAAAAATATATACTTAAGTTCATCTTCAGGCTTATCGGTATTAAGCATTAGATCTTTTCTGCCAACTTTAATAGCAAACGTATCCCAAAAAGAACTCAAAGGACTCAAATGACCTTCGGGATATCCTAACGCTTGTTCTAAGCGTTTAGCTTCTTCATATGTCAAACCAGTATATACATTACCTGATCTAGTAATATAGGGAGCAATGTAATCAAAACATCCGTCCCACTTAATTAAATTAGACCAAGGATTTACTTTAATTATTCTAACGATTACTTCCATAATATTTCTATTAGATTATTCCAGTTAGTAATAGGGGCCCGAAGGCCCCATTATTATAATTTGTTAAGTGCTTTAATTACTCAGCATCCATTTCAAGCCAACCGCAAGCACGAGGATCACGAACCATGATACCCATATCACCGAGCAGATGAACAGTGTAACCATCCTTACCATTAGAAGCAAGAGCGGTATTGCTGTGCTTGTAACCAGCAGGACTTACAGAACCACCGGTATACCAAGTAATGAACTCACGATCCTTACGTACTACCTTAACGATATTAGCTTCACCATCACGACGACCAAGATCCAAGAACAGGAACTTGTAAGAAGACAGAGGCTTCAGAGTAATGGGATGAAGCTTACGGTTGTGAATCAGATCATCAAACAAGGGGAAGTGCTTAACAGTCAGTTCGATGCCGTTAGTCATCTTATAGGTCTTAAACTGACCACCGAAAGTCAGGTTATCACCAGTACCAGTTACAAATACAGTATCAATCATGTTAAGGTTAGCCATCTTCTCCTTCAGGATACGATCGAATTCACGAATACCCATTTCACCAGTAAGAGCTAAGAACTTACGCTCGTTCGTGCCACGAATGTTATATGACAGATCGAACAGGAAGTCTTCCAACAGTTCTGCAGTCAGATGAGTATAGTAACGCTTGTTAGACGGAGAAATCTGCTCCATCAGACCGGCGCCAATATAAACGGGTCTTCCATTTGTACCCTTCAGATTACAAGTACCGTCCTTATTAACATTAGACTGAGCATATACCAATAAATACTCGGTTCTCTTAGCCCACTCACGCATAGCTAGCCACTCCTGATAAGGAGCCCATAAATAAGAAGTCTTACCAGTCTTAGGATCCTTCAGAGCAATAGCCATTACAGTAGAATAAGCGTGACCAGTGATATCATAGTTCAAACGTAAAGTAGTCAGATAATTGCGCATTGCAAAATGAGTACTGTAGTTCAGGATATCACCCTCTTCACTGTACTCTTCGTAAGCAGAAGCTACACGAGATACCTGACGACCAGCCTGCAGATATTCAGCAGGAATATAAGAAGCAGGATTACCGTTAGCAATGAAACCAGTGTATACCCACAGATTACCATCCTGATAGGGAGCACCATCGAGACGCAGCTGATAACGATTATCATCAAATTCAATAATTGCACCAGGACCAAACCAGTTATCCTCAAGCCACAGCTGAATGGGAGTATTGCCCAAACCAGCGGTAGTGTCAGAGCTAATAGCTTCACCGTTCCAACGTGCATCGCGAATTGTTACAGCACGGTCAGTATCAGTAATAACTTTCCATTCCCAGCTTTCTTTATCAATAGTCATTACGTTACCGAGACCGCCGGTGATCATATCTAGAGACGTAGAATAACCACCATCTTGTGTACCAAATACGTAAGACAAAATA
>NZ_JBJDXL010000333.1:0-3490 GCF_051866655.1 Intestinibacter sp. | reverse complement strand
CTTTTAAAACTTATATTTACCTCGGTATTAACGTCTCAGTCTCCACCGATTTTGATCTGTTCTTACTTACATATTTCTATGCAGTCAGGCAGAAATCGCTACCTGCTCTCTCACCAACATACCACTCTGAGGATCATTTCCATGTAACCATTGAAATGTAGCCCAATCTCCTTCCTTCTTAGCTTGCTCTACAATAAGATTAATAGACATAGTAGTTTCTATCTCTCTATCTACTGTAGCATCAAACGGCATAATCCTATTAGTAATATCTACATTAATAGGAGGCACAGGAGGATATTGGAAAATTGCATCATTTTCACTCAAATAATTATAGATCCAGTCATGATGTAGATATTCCTCTTTTGCTCTCTCTTTAAAATACTCCTCTAGCTGAGGAAGTCCTTCTACAGCAAAATAATTAGCAAAAGTTCTATATAATGAATGATTAGCTAATTCAGCAGACATCTGCTTAACTAACATTTCAATCATTGATTGACTAAGTGTACATACTCTCCTTGACTTATCAATAGTTTTATTAGTATAAGTCATTGTATCTTCTGCACCCTTAGTAACAACTCCTTTATCAGGAGTATCAGTTTGAATTGGATTTCCTCTTTCGTCCAACTTTCTCATTTGTCCATTCTTTAAATCCATTTGTTAATAAATAATCTATAGGAGCTTCTAATAAAGTTATACATTTAGATAATAAATAATTATCCATTTTACAGATCTGAATTTCTTTATATTTAATAGGTTTACTTGAAGAATAAAACCTATTATCTACTAATTCAGATCTGTCTTTGTAATCTTTATACAGTGTAACTTCGTACAGAAATCGAGGTCCCGCTATGCACTTTAGGTTTCCAGAACGGAATCTCGTTTTCTTTATAGGTTCTTCCATTCCATTGATACTTCAATACAGTAATTTTATCCTTCTTTAATCTATATAAAATATATGGAATATCTGACTGCCCACAATTAATTGATTTAGTTCCATTCTCTTTAGTATAGATAATTAACTTATCATATACAGGAATAGAATAAGGTTTCTTATGGACTCCTCGAGTATAGAATCCTCTTCCTTCTCTATGTTTACAATCTATTAACTCAGCTTTCTCTTTTGGAGTTTTACTAAAATCATAGACTTCTCTATAAGGAGGATGAATACCTAATTCAATCATTAATGCTTGATCATGTACATTTACAGGCTCTTCTTTCTTTCTTTGCATATCTTTAACTGTTAATAAAATTAGTAATCTTTCTTCTTTCTTCTTTTAATTCTTTTAGATAAGTTTTCATATCTATAGAATCTGGAGATTTTTTATTAACTCTATATCTAGCTATAAATTCTATAGCAGTTTCTAAAGTTAATCCATACATAATATCTCCAAATGTTGTTCTTTCATTAGCCTTTCCTTTATTTACCACTTTTTGAAGTTGTAAATTATAGAAATGACTAACATCATCAACTGACTCTAATATGAAATCATATTCCTCTATTTTCATTTATTAACATAATATTTAAATTAAATCTCCTGCCTGAATAATTAAATCTCTAAAGTTATTTAGAAATTCTTCTGCTATTTCTTCAGATTGAAAAGATAGAAAACTATTCCAATCAAAACTTCGATTAATATTAAGAATATTTTTATTAAGAACTATGCAATATTTATACTGGTAATCCTCCTTCCAATCTGGTTTCCATCCTTGACGATAACAATCCCTCAATTGATGAAGTTGCATTAGAGCCAAGTGAGCTTCAGCCGCCTCTTCAGATGGAAGTACGTTCTTGTCTATAACAGGATCTCTTTCGTATACGTCAGCAGCCCGCATAATAATATTACTACGTAAACCAATGAAACATTCATTAGGAGATTGCATATTATACGATTTACAGAACTCTCGCCAAGTTCTAGGTAATTTCACATTTAATTCCTCCTCAGAGAAAGCTGATAAAGCTAAATCCTTAAACTCACCACCTTTCTTATAGAACTCCTTAGCTTTATCCAAGGTTAATTTAATCACTCTTTCTTCCATATCTTACGCTTTTATAAAAATTATCCTTATTATGTCCTCCTTGCTGTTTAAGCCATTCTTGAAAATACCAAAGCTGACCGCAGTTATCCCGCATCACCTTCTTCACCTTATCGGCTACTTCACCTGCCTCCCGGTCAGTCTATATCTATTCTCCTTTCTTTTTTGATTCGTTAATTCTATTCATAATCTCAGCATATCCGCAAAGATCGACCAAGTTATCCCGCTTATGAGAGTAGCTTTCTCTCACGATCTTGGCCGCCATCAGTACGGCGCAACACTCGTTCGGGGAAAGATCTTTCCCGGCTATCATCGAGGCAGCCTTGGAGATCCGCTCAAAACTCTCCACAGGATCACCGTAGTCTGATTGCCTGCTGCCTTCCACGATGGATTTCGCCTCGTCGAGGATGGATTGTTTATTCTCTTTGTTTATATCTTTTATTTCTTTAAAAATCACGGCGCATCTATCTTTCCGATTTATTTTTCCGCAGTAACCTCTTATGTCTAAACTGCGAGTACAACCTCCTTTAACAAAATAGCACCCATCACACTCTTCAATAGGATCTTCGATCACTTGAAACTTCTTACCGTCGCACTCAAATACTTCTCCAATTTTCCTTTCCATATTATATTTCTTCTTTAATTTTGGGCAACCCTTCAATATCTCTACTAAATCTAAATTCTCGTTCATATATTCTCTATTATTTTATTGAACATTTTATTCTTACATTCAATAGTTACTTCATATGCAGTACATACAGGAAGAATATATGCTCTATCGTTTCTATCTATTTTAACTCCATCAGCATATATAAGAGATAAATATTTACCTTCTATTTCTTGTAATGCAGCTAAAATAAAATCAGATCCGTTACGAATATTCTCTAGGTCATTAGCTTTACCATCATATTCTTCTGGGAGAATAAAACTTAATCCCTCATTAGAATTTCTAACAGGAAGCATATTGGATCTTAATATTCTTCCCATTAATTGTAATTCCATTATTTTGTAATAAGGAACTACTAGCTTAACTAGCATAGTTCTGTCATTACTATGTAATATCTCATAATCTGCCTTAATTAATCTCATATCTAATAATTTTTTATATAATCCAATTTCTAGTATAGGAACATATTGATAAGGAGAAATCATTTTTTCTCCATTAAATAAGCATGGAATATCTTCTTGTGCTATAAATACTTCTGGAACTGGCACTACTAAACACATAGACAAAAATAGCCATTCAAATAAGATTTCTCTTACTCAAATGGCTTCGAACTATTTATTAATAAATACCTAATAATTATATATAAAACACAAACCCAGCATATAATAAGTAGAGGGCCAAATATGTTAGCTATTATACTAGTTATAGACGCAAAGTATAATCCTATATTTACTATACACACAGTTACTATAGTTAGAATTACAAATAATAAAATCTAAAATATTAAAC
>NZ_JBJDXL010000332.1:0-3497 GCF_051866655.1 Intestinibacter sp. | reverse complement strand
TTAGTTACTACAGACAAAACATTAAATGGAAAGATAGATTTTGATGCAATAAAAAAATTAAAATTCGATGAAAGAGGTTTAATACCTGCAATAGCACAAGATGTAGATACTGGTGCAGTTTTAATGCTTGCATATATGAATGAAGAATCTATAAAAAAGACACTTACAGAAAAGAAAGCATGCTATTTTAGTAGAAGTAGACAAGAATTATGGACTAAGGGATTGACTTCAGGTCATATTCAAGATGTTCAAGGACTATACTACGATTGTGACGCAGATACTATACTTGTTTTAGTTAAACAAACAGGAGTGGCTTGTCACACTGGAAATTATTCATGCTTCTTTAATCCAATGATGGATGCACCTGAGGAATATAAATAAAACCTTTAAAAGGAGAAAACAAATGAATATAATAAAGGTATCAAATTACGAAATACAATCTGATGTAGCCAGAGAAGCTTTTTTGAAATTCGATCATCAAGATATAGCTCAAAAATTAGATTTAAAACAAGATGCTGAGTACTTATATGTAAAATTTATAAATCAGGAATATAGATTGGGAAAAAAATCTTCAGTGATTCAGAGAATTGAAGACGACTCGACATATGTAGATGCTGGATTTTATGAAATAATGTCTATTTTAGATTTACTTGATAATGTAGGTAGATTTTCAAAACATGAACTAAAGGCCAGTAGAAATTTTGTGGCTCCAACTGGACTTAAAGAAGTTGTAAACGCAGGAAATACACAGAGAAATAGTTGGATATTTTCAAGAAATGCCAAAGCATTTTCTGGAAAAATAGATAAATTGGAAAAAGCCTGTGAGGAAATAGGCGGAATTAAAATAGACAAAGGAGATGTGGGATATATAATAGATATTTTTGACTACATCCAACTTATGTTTGTATACTACGATGAAGATTCAGATTTTGAACCAGAAATTAAAGTTTTATGGACTGACAATGTATTAGAGTTTGTACATTATGAGACAACATATTATATGTTAGAGTATTTATTTGAAAAAATGTTGAAGATAATGGATAAATAAGCATAATACGATAAATAAAAAAATAGACAATAGTAAAGGCGAATTTACTGTTGTCTATTTTTTTTGAAAAAACATATTTATATGTAACTGGATTTTTTTGTTACAACATTGTTAATGTTTTTTTATTGACTATCGGCACTTGATGTAGGAAAATATGAAATAGAGATATTTGATGTCAAAAAATAAAATAATGAGGGGGAATCGCTTTGAAAACAAAAAAGAAATTAGTGATAATAACTTTAATCGTCTCAGCTTTAATAGCACTTGTTGGATGTTCTAATAGCAGTAAAAAATTAAGTGAAAACGACTATGAGAGAAATGCTACTTTAGCATCGACTACAATATCAGATATGATCTACGATTCATCAAAGGAAATAAATAAGGGACCTACAAAAACTTACGGTAAGGTTGCCCATATTACTATAGATGACGGTCCATCAGAATACACTGATAAAATGGTTGAAATATTAAAAGACAACAATGTCAATGCAACATTTTTTATGGTAAATGGAAATATGAAAGCATATCCAGAGCAAGTAAAAAATGCAGTAAAAGCTGGAAATACTATTGGATTCCATAGTGTAAGCCACGACATACACAAATTGTATGCAACTTCTACATCTGCAAAAGAAGAATTTGATGTTTGTGCAAAAACTTTTACAGAAATAACTGGTGAAACTTCTAAGGTTATAAGATTACCATTTGGTAGTAAACCTTATACTCCTCAATCTTCTTACGATAATTTAGTAGCTGCTGGATATAAGTTATGGGATTGGACTTTAGATACTGAAGACTGGAAATCTACTTCACCACAAATTATGTCTACATTAAAGAAATACGCACACGGCGACGATATAACTGTTTTAATCCACGAGAGAAAACAAACAGTTGCTGTATTAGATGACATAATTAAATATCTAAAATCAGAAGGATATGAAATACTTCCAATATCACAAACTCAACAAGAGCAAAATTATTGGAATGGAAAATTAGGAAGTCAAAACTAATAAGGTAGGTGAACGGATTGAAGAAAATATTATATTTAGGATTAGTAGGTGCGCTTTGCCTATCAATGGTGGGATGCTCTAATGGCAACGCATTTAAAGTAGGAGAAACTGAATTTTCAAAAGATGAAGTTGAAAAAGTGAAATCTATAATGGTAGCTACAGCAGGTTACACAAATAGAGATTATTTAGCTGATTTTAATAAAGCAGAAGATGACAAAGAAGCACAAAAAGAAATAGACAATCAAGTAATATCTTATATGATAGACAATGAAGTTGTGTACGAACAAGCTGAGAAGGATAAAATAGAAGTTACAGATGATGAAGTAAATCAAAAATACGACCAAATTAAAGGTGTATTAGATTTAAATACAAATTACAAAAAACTATTAGACGAAGCGAGCGTAGATGAGGATTATTTAAAAGAAACTATTAAAAAAGATTTAATGGTTCAAAAGTACAGAGAAAAATTTGAAGAAGACATAAAGGTTACAGATAAGGAAATCGAAAAATACTACGATGAAAACAAAAAAGCTTTTGAAGAAGAATCTGTAGAAGCTTATCATATACTAGTTACAACAGTAGATGAAGACGGTAAAACAGTGGATGATTCTAAAAAGGAAGAATTAAAAGCTAAAGCTGATAAACTACTAGAAAAAGCTAAATCAGGAGACGACTTTGAAAAGCTAGCTAAAGAAAACTCTGACGACCAAAGTACTGGTAAAAAAGGCGGATACTTAGGATATTTCACTAGAGAAGATAAAAACGTTGAATTTACAAACGAAGTATTTAAATTAAATAAGGGAGATATATCAGATGTATTTGAAACTCCTTTTGGATATGAAATAGTTAAAGTAACTGACAAAAAGACAGAACAAAAATCACTAGACGATGTCAAAGATCAAGTTGTAAGTAAAATACTTGCAGATAAATACTTAGAACATATAGCTACTTTGAGAGATAAAGCTGAAGTAGAGAGATATTAAAATAAAAAAATAGTTAGGCATTTTATTTGGTATAAATATGTCTAGCTATTTTTTATTTACAAGAAATTTATATTGATTTGAAATTTTAGATAGACTGAAAAAAGCGAAGCTTTATTGTGCATATGTTCAACTTAGAATCATTGTATATATGTTAAATGATTTTGTGAGATTATGTATGAAATAAATTTTGTTGGGACATAATATAATCAAGAATTTACAAGATTAGGAATTTTTATTATAAGTTGCCTAAACTAGAAAGAGGTACATTATGTTTCGACAATATTATTCAAATATGTTTAGTTCTAAAGAAGTTAGATCAATGATAGATAATTTAGATATAGAGGAAATGAGTTCTTTTATAGCGTTAGCTCAAGAAAAATTAAAAAATTTATATAATTTAGGACTTTATGATGAAAAAGATGGAAAAAACAAGATTTTAGAAGGAAGATTTAAAAAAGG
>NZ_JBJDXL010000331.1:0-3506 GCF_051866655.1 Intestinibacter sp. | reverse complement strand
AGTATATAGGCGAATTTAAAGATAATTTAAAGGAGGGATGCGGACAGTATACTTTCCAAAATGGAAATGTATATATAGGAAATTTTCAAAATGATATAAGAGAAGGCATAGGTCAAATAATATACGCAAATGGAGATGAATACATAGGTAATTTTAAACAAGGTAAGAAAAATGGCAACGGTATTTTTAAGTGGAATGATGGATGTACATATTATGGAGAATATAAAGACAATAAAATGGATGGAGAAGGAACTTGTTATAATTCTTCGGGTGTTTTAATATATGAAGGTCAGTGGAAGGTAAATCAAATTCACGGAAAAGGAACTTATATATGGAGTGAAAATAAAAAATATATAGGCGAATTTAGAAATGGAAAAAAACACGGATTTGGCAAGTTTTATTTAAACGGAGAGCTAGTTTATGAAGG
Organism: Intestinibacter sp.; assembly: GCF_051866655.1. GTDB lineage: Bacteria > Bacillota > Clostridia > Peptostreptococcales > Peptostreptococcaceae > Intestinibacter. The sequence goes on along the minus strand of NZ_JBJDXL010000331.1, from coordinate 3,079 downwards.
AACTTGGAAATTTGACAAGCCTTGTATATTTGGAAGAAGTTTAGAGGAAATTTTTACAGTTAAATTTTAAAAAAATTACAAAAATATAATTTCGTATGTATTATAAAAAATATTTAGGATATGATAATTACTAATGAAATATTAAAACTGTGAAAGGAAGATATTATGGGTTGTGAAAAATTTTTAAAAAGAGCGATTGCTTTAACAGTTTTATTTTTTTTAGTAAGTACATTTTCAGTAACGGCTCAAATTAATACAGATAATAAGAGCAATATAATAAAAAATAATTCAAATAATCAGATGAAAATAGCCATTACTTTCGACGATGGACCACATCCAAAGGAGACAGATAAGATATTAGATATCTTGGAAAAATACAATGCTAAAGCTACGTTTTTCGTAGTTGGAAAGCATGTAAAATGGTATACAGATGCAGTAGTAAGAGCCAGCAAAGATGGGCATGAAATAGGTAACCATACCTATAATCATCCCGATATAAGTAATCTATCACAGGAACAGATAAAGCAAGAGATTAAATTATGTGAAGATATAATAATAGAAAAAACTGGACAAAAGCCAAAGCTATTTAGACCTCCTTTTGGCAATTACAATGAACAATCTCTGAGTAAGCTTTCTGAAGATTTAGGGTATACTGTAGTTTTATGGAGTGGAGTAGATGTAAAGGATTGGAAAAATCCTCCTTCCGATCAAATCGCTGATAAAGTAATAAATAATGTAAAATCTGGAGATATAATATTACTGCACGATTATGGAACAAATAGCACCGTAGAGGCATTGGACAAAATATTAGCTTCGTTGACAGAAAAAGGTTATAAATTTGTTACGGTTTCTGAACTTTTAGAGGAGAAAAATAAAAAAAATAGTAATTAGATTCAAAAAAAATAATATTATATATTAAGATTATCTTGAGAAGGATTTGATTAAATGTATAATAAAATTTATGAAAAAAGGGAATATATAATCTTTCAAGTAAAGGGAGGTTATATAGCTTATAACACAAAAAAATGTTTTAAAGATGGACACACCCACTTAAAACATTTTGAAGCTGCAAAGACAGCCATAGATTTGGTTATCAAAAAAAGAATTCCTAAGAGTACAGATGAATATTATTTGGTGAGTTTAATCAGATTAAGTGAGGATAATAATTATATAGAAAAAATACATGAGTTAATAAATACAAGACACAGCAAAGGCAAAAAGGATAAATACTATAATGTAACATGTAAATTGATAAAAAGGGGCTTATAGCCTCTTTTATAATGCATGGGAAAATTTTTTGCTACAAAAAATACTAAAATATATTATATAATAATCAAGTTTTTGGGTATAAATAGCATATGCTTAAAAATAAAATTTTAAAAATATTAAAAATTTTTAAATTTCTATTAAAAAATGAAATTTAAGCAATTTTTTAGGATATTTTTATCAAAAAAATAAAAAATAAAGTAAGAAAAAATAATTTTATTAGAAGGAAATAAACAAAAAAAGTCGAATTATGTATAATAGTATTTGACAAATATGTGTTATAAGGTAAAATAAGAATGTTGACAAAAAATACACCAGAAGGTGATAAACTTGAATGATTTAAAAGACATTATAGAAGAAATAAAAAGCAGGTGTGACATTGTAGATGTAATATCAGATTATATGCATATTGAAAAGTCTGGTTCTAATTATACTGGATTGTGTCCATTTCATACAGAGAAGACAGGATCTTTTATGGTCAGCAAATCTAAACAAATATATAAATGTTTTGGATGCAATGCAGGTGGAGATGTAATTAGTTTTGTAATGAGATGGGAAAATGTAGACTTTATGGAGGCTGTAAAGATATTAGCTAAAAGATGTGGAATAACTCTAAATAGAAATATAAGCGAAGAAGAAAGACAAAAAATACAAGAGATAAATAAATTTAGAGAAATTCACACAGAGGCAGCAAGGTTTTATTTTGCTAATTTATTGAGCAGAAAAAATCCTGGATATGAATACCTTAAAAAAAGAGGATTGAGCGATAAAATCATTAAAAAGTTTGGTTTGGGATATTCATTAAATTCTTGGAATAGCTTGATGAATCATTTACTTGCTAAAGGCTATGATAAGGCAGATTTAGTAAAATGTGGTCTAGTTACCCATAAAAGCGAGACTAATAAGTACTATGATAGATTTAGAAATAGAGTTATGTTCCCTATATTTAACTATAATGGGAAAGTTATTGGTTTTGGAGGAAGAGTGCTAGATGATTCACTTCCTAAATACTTAAATTCACCAGAAACTTTAATTTTTAATAAGAGATTGAATTTATATGGACTCAATATTTCTAAAAAAAGTATAAAAGACGATACTTTAATTTTAGTTGAGGGGTATATGGATTTAATTTCACTTTACCAAAATAATATAGAGAATGTAGTTGCCACTTTGGGAACCGCTTTGACTATAGGTCAAGCAAAGTTGATTAGAAAATTTGCAAAAAATGTTATTATATCCTATGATTCAGATCAAGCAGGACAAAATGCTACTTTAAGAGCCATTGATATTTTACTTCAGGCTGATATTAAAGTAAAAATATTAAATTTAAAAGATTGCAAGGATCCCGATGATTTCATAAAAAAATACGGCTTTGAGGGTTATAAAAAGGCAATAGATGAATCCGACTATTATATTAAGTTTAAAATAGATATACTTAAAAATAAATATAATTTACAAAATGACACTCAGAAGATGAGCTTTGTCGAAGAGGCAACTTTACTACTTAGAAGGTTGAAAAGTCCTATAGAAAAAGATCTATACGCCAAATATTTAAGTGATTTAACAAATATAAGTATAGAATCTATAAGGGCAAATGTGGGTATAAAGGTTAAAAACAATTATAATAATATCAAAAATAATACTAATAATAGGAAGATAGAGCAAATGTCTAAAATCCAAAATGGATATTTAAAGGTAGAAGCTAAATTTATAAAATTATTGATGGAAAACAAAAACTGGAGAAATAGTGTATGAATGGATTATGAAATAGAAGATTTTTTATTTGTAGATACAAAGGAAATTTTTGATTACA
>NZ_JBJDXL010000330.1:0-3507 GCF_051866655.1 Intestinibacter sp. | reverse complement strand
ATCTTCCTTAGCTATTTCTGATTTTAAAGTTTGTTCATAAGTACCACTTGCAGCAGTAACTACTTTTACTTCTACACCAGTTTCATCAGTATATTTTTGTGCTATTTCTTTCCATTGTTCTTCTTGTTCTGGTTTAAAACTTAAATAATAAACAGAACCTTTTTCATCTGATCCAGCTGAGCTTGCTGAACCTTCACTTTTGTTAGAAGAACTACAACCTGTAAGTACACCCAATGTTAATACAGTGGCTAAAGCTATTGAGATAAATTTTTTAGCTTTCATTTTACTTCCCCCTTGTTTTTTATAAAATTTAGTAGTAACGTTCCCGAAAACGTTACCGATAACGTTTTCAAAAAGTGATAACGTTTTTCTTCTTTAATTAAAGATTAACATCTATTCAATTAAAATACAATATATTTTTTTAAAATTTTCCAATTTTTTTACAAAAAAAGAAAAATACAGACTAGAAAACAAAAACTTTGCTAATCTGTATCTATCCATCTATACTCTATTAAAGCTTCCAGATATCATTATTGTATTCTGATATAGTTCTATCTGAAGAAAAATATCCAGCTTTACTTATATTAACCAACATCATTTGTGACCATTTATGTCTATTTTCGTATTCTTTAAAGGCTCTTTCCTTAGTCTCTACATAGTCTTTAAAATCTAGTAATGTCATAAACCAGTCTTTCTTCACAATTTCCTTAAAAAGTCTTATAAGATTTTCTTCACGTCCTATAGTCATTAATTCTTCCCCTATTATAAAATCTACTACTTCTTTAATTTCGTGGTTTCTAGCATATATATCTAAAGATTCATAATCAGCATTTTCATAATGCTTAATTACATTTTCACTGCTTTCTCCAAAAATAAATATATTGTCATCTCCTACCTCTTGATGAATTTCTACATTAGCTCCATCTTCTGTTCCTAAGGTAACAGCTCCATTTAGCATAAATTTCATATTTCCTGTTCCACTTGCCTCTTTAGATGCTAATGATATTTGTTCTGATATATCACAGGCTGGTATTAATTTTTCTGCTAATGTAACGTTGTAGTTTTCTACCATAACAACCTTTAGATATTTATTTACTTCTGGATCGTTGTTTATAAGCTGTTGTAAGCATAGTATAAGGTGAATTATATCTTTTGCTATAGTATATGCTGGTGCTGCCTTAGCTCCAAATATTACTGTAATAGGCGTTGTTGGTATATTGCCTTTTTTAATTTGTAAATATTTATATATTATATATAAAGCATTCATTTGTTGTCTTTTGTACTCATGCAATCTTTTTACTTGGATGTCGTAAATAGAGTTTTCATCTATGTCTATTCCTTGAGTACATTTTAGATATTGTTTTAATTCAACTTTGTTTTCTTTCTTTATTTCTAATATTTTTTCCAATACATTATCATCGTCTATGAATTTTGATAAACCTTCTAATTTAGTCGCATCCTTCTTAAATCCATTCCCTATTAACTCCTCTATAAAATCTGTCAATCTGTAGTTACAATGCATCAGCCATCTTCTAAAAGTTATACCATTTGTTTTATTATTGAATTTTTCAGGATAAATCTTATAGAAATTATTCAGTTCATTATTTTTTAATATTTCAGTATGAAGTGATGCAACCCCATTTGTGCTGAAACTGTAGTGAATATCTATATGAGCCATATGAACATTTTGATTTTCATCTATTATGTATAAAGATTTATCATCGTATTTTTCCCTGATTCTATTGTCTAATTCTTTTATTATTTCCACAAGATTTGGAACTGCTTTTTCTAAATATCTCATAGGCCATTTTTCTAATGCTTCTGCTAATATTGTATGGTTTGTATATGCACAAGTTTTTGAGACTATTTCTATTGCATCATCCATAGATATTCCTTTTTCAAGTAGTAATCTTATAAGCTCTGGTATAACCATAGTTGGATGTGTATCATTAATTTGTATTACTGCATAATCGTATAAATCATAAAGATTGCTTCCCTTAGCTACACACTCATCTATTATATATCTAGCAGCATTGCTTACCATAAAATATTGCTGATATATACGCAGTATCCTACCTTGTTCATCGCTATCATCTGGATATAAAAATAGTGTTAGATTTTTTGCAATTTTTTCTTTATCGAAATCTATACTATCATCTGGAACTATACTCTCATCTACAGTCTCAACATCAAACAAATGCAACTTATTAGTTATATTATTATATCCAGTAACATATATGTCATATAATCTTGAAGTCAAAGTAAATTCGCCAAAATCAATGTCATAGGTTACATCTGTTTTATTCAACCAACTGTTTTCTTCAATCCATTCATTTTTTTCTTCAAATTGGAGATTATTCTTAAATTTTTGTTTAAATAAACCAAAATGGTAATTTAAACCAATCCCATCGCCAGCCAAGCCTAATGTTGCTATAGAATCAAGGAAGCATGCAGCTAATCTTCCTAGACCTCCATTGCCTAAAGATGGTTCTAATTCTACCTCTTCAATTTCAGATATATTCTTCCCATTTTCTTCTAATATTTGCTTTACTTCATCATATATCCCTAAATTTATCAAGTTGTTAGATAATAATTTTCCAATTAAGAATTCAGCAGATATATAATAAATCTTCTTTTTACTTTCATTTTTAGCCTTTTGTTTAGCAAGTTCATTTACTATATTTAATAAAGATGTATATATTTCTTGGTTTGTGCAGAGATTTAATTTCTTTTTACACTTAGATTCTAATAAATTTGATAAGTTCATAAATTTCGTCCCCCTTTTATGCAATATAATCCCATATACCTATGTGTTTTTGATCATACCTTTGATTTTAAATAAAATAAATATCTTCTTCCGGAAACGTTTCCGGAAATATCAAAAAATGAACTTTAAAAATCTCAAAGCTTACTTTCTTGTTAAGAGTATAATTTATATAAAATATTATTTCAAGATAATTATAATTTTCAGATATTTTTTTACAAACAAATTATAAAATTTTAAACTATATAATATATTATTTTGTATAATTATTTAATGTTTTTTTATACAAAAACATATTTCAATTTAAAAACATAACTTACATTTAAATTATATTTTTAAATTGAAAAGCCACTGTTATATGAATATAACAGTGGCAAATAATCCTATAAATTTTATTCCTCCCTATCTTTTGACATTAAGGAAGGTATTAAATAAACTCCTGACAATCCTACTATTGCATATATAATTCTACTTAAAACGGAATAAGTCCCTCCAAATAAATATCCTATAAGATCAAAACCAAAAATACCTATACATCCCCAATTCAAGGCTCCAATTATAGTTAATAATAATGCTATTTTTTTTAACATACAAATACACTCTCCTAAATATTTTTATTTTTTAGTATTTACCATTTTTCATAAATTATTATAAAAATAATTATTTTGAGCGCTTATATTTTTCAAAACATAAAAAAAGATTACGTGGCTACGTCCTACTCTCCCAGGCGGTCACCCACCAAG